>JBPCVB010000416.1:0-10295 GCA_051010855.1 Pirellulaceae bacterium
CGTTGCATCTGGATGGTCCGCTGATCGGCAAAGTGCAGTTCCAGGGCGTATCCTACCGACCCAGTGCCGAATTGCCCGACGTGGAATATCCACTGGTCTTGTCCCCTGGTCGCACGCTGTATCACTACAACGCCGCCACGCAGACCCGACGCGACTCGGGAACCGTGGCCAAGCATCGGCAGAACTTTATCGAAGTTCACCGTTACGATGCGAAACAACTTGGCGTCAAACACGGTGAGATGGTGAAGATTGTTTCACGACGCGGCGAAATCGAAGCCGAAGTCTGGGTCTCGCCGCGAGTGAAACCCGGTTGCACCTGGATGCCCATGCACTTCGCCGAATCCCGTGCCAACCTGCTCACCAACGATGCTGGAGACCCGGTTACGCAAACCGGTGAATACAAGGTCTGCGCGGTGCGGATTGAACCCGTCTAGTTTGCCCATTTATCCTTGCGGCTGCTGGCGAAAGCAGCGGTCATTCTTCGCCACCTCCAATTTCGGTTATCGCCATTTTTTTGCACCACTTCTGCAAGAGATGCGTATCTAAACTCTGAGAGGAGGTGTCCCATGTTGGCACGAAGTGGATTTTTTGTGGTCGTTGCCCTGCTTGTCTTTCTCTACTTGACCTTTGGCCTGCCCCAACAGACCCCGCAGGCCAGTACACTTACGCCGCTCGATGAAGCGCTCAAGTCTGCGAACACCAAAGTCAAAATCGATGGAATCAATAGCTGGGGTGGCCATCAGGTTACACAGCGGATGGAATCCGTTACCGACGATTACTGGCTTGAGCCGGAAGATGTCGATGAATGGACGGCGTTGCTGAACAAAAAGGACGCGGATATTTACGCGCGTTTGAGTGCCGCGACTATTCTCTATGAAGAATCGGCGGAGGCCCGCCAACTCATTGACGTTTGGCTGACGCACGAGGATTTTCGTTATCGCTACAACGCTGCCATGGCGTTGAAACACGCCATGCAGGGCCCTGACTCCCGAGCGTATCATCGGACTGTGGAGGTATTGGAAAGTAGTGTGCTGGAGGAGCCACTGCCGGCTGATCAACAAATCGATGAGTCTAAAAAGGACCGGTTTGACGCCAATAACCTGAAGTCGCCCCTGGGCGAGTTGTGTTGCAAGGTAGCTGGGTCCGGTGACAAATCACTTGAGCCAATGCTACTGGAGATTTTTGACCGGCAAATCCATTCCGCGACGCGGGACACGCTGGATCTGATTGCAACGGCGCTTTATCAATTGGGCAGCGAAAAGGCGGGATCTTGCTATGTTTACTTGCTCGATACCTGTAATGACACCGACTGGATGCATGAGGGTGATTACGCACAGGCCATTGTCCGGCTCGGTTACCTGGAAGGCGTTCCCGCGATCATCGACAGGTTGCATCACCGACGGAAAGGAGTGCCTGCTGGCGCTTGCATTGACCTGTTGGTGGCTTTGCGAGATCTCCGGGACCCTGAGCTAATTCCCGAGATTGAAAAATTCATCGACGGCCATTGGGACAAGCGATCGATCAAGGCTGCCGAGAATGTGATTGAGTACCTGCAGGATGAGGATCACCTGAACACGATTTTGAACAAACTGGAAGAACCGGACCGCAGTGCCTACAGCAAATCATATTTAATGGGTGAACTCTGTGCTTTCGATGACATGTCTGTATTGCCAACACTCGAGCACTTTGCCCGCAATTCAACATCGTCTCTACTTCGCATGGGAGCGATTTTGGAGATTTCGACGATGCGCACCCCCGAATCACGGCGCTTGCTGGTCGATCTGATGGAGGTTGACTACACGACAACCATCGACGATTCCGGGAGAAATCCACCGGAATTTTACGCCAGTTTTACGCCGAAATTCATTGCTCGAATGTTGCGGTGGGAAACGACCTGGAACTATGGGGTTCATCCGGAAAAATGGCGGGCGGTCTTGTCCGTTGACCGATAGATCCAGCCGAACCCCGTGGCAACCCGGTAGGCGGTCTTCGGCGGACCTGTCGTCAGGCAAAACCAGGAACCGAAAGCGCGATCCTATTTCAGCGTCAGTTCGACCAGTGACACATCATCGGCGAATGGTTGCTTGCCATTCCATTGCCGGACGTTATCGACAATGGCGTCAAGTTTGCAGGATCCGTTGGTGCAGCGGCTGCGATAGGCTTCTTCCAGGCGATCTCGACCGAACAAGTCGTTATTCTCGTTCATTTCCTCCAGGATGCCGTCGCTAAACAGGACCAGACGGGACCCCGGCGAATATTCGGTTTCTTCGTCTTCGTAACGCGTGCCAGGCATGATGCCGACAATCATGCTATCCTGGCCGAGCCGGGTCGCCTGATGATTACCGTCAAACAGCGCGGCCGCCGGGTGACCTCCGTTGGCAAAGAAAATCCTCCGCTGCGACAAATCGACGACGCCACACCACATGGTGAAGAACCGGTTTTGATTGAAGTCCATTTGGAACGCGGCGTTCAGGTTGCTGAGCACAAGCGCCGGGCTAATCGCTCCCTGCATGTTACTGAGCATTTGTCGCAACGTATTTTGAACTGAAACAGCCAGCAACGAAGCACCGATCCCGTGCCCGGCAACATCCAGCAAATAGATCAGGTACTGGTCCTCACCGAGTTGTTCCAGACCGAACATGTCACCGCCCAGCTGACTGGATTCGATAAACGCCCAGTCCAGTTTCATGTGGTCGTTGTCGAAGCGCGGCGGCAGTTTTTGATGTACAAAGTCGGCGGCTTCGCGCAGTTCCCGTTGCATGTTCAGCTGCACGCCCTCCAGTTTGGCCTGCGTTTCCAGCAACTTGTTTTGATCAATGATCAAGTCGGTCAAACTCAGCTCCCGCTCTGCCAACCTTGCATACTCTTCGAATAACTGCCTTTCGGATTCGGTCCACTGACGCGGCAACTTGTCCGCTACACAAAACGTGCCAATGTTGTAGCCCTGCGGCCCTCTCAGCGGATAACCGGCGTAAAATCGCACGTAAGGTTCGCCGGTTACCAGCGGGTTGTCATTGAACCGCTGGTCTTTCAGGGCATCCGGCACAATCATCGTTTTGTCGCCGGCGATGGCGTGCCCGCAAAAAGAAATATCTCGCGCCGTGGAATCGCGAGCCACTCCGCATTTTGACTTGAACCACTGCTTGTCACTATCCAGCAACGCCAGATAGCACATATCGACTCCCAACGCCTTGCGGGCCAGTCGTGTGAGCCGGTCAAAACGTTCCTCGCCGGGTTGATCCAGCAGGTTCAACGCGTAGAGATCAGCCAAACGATCGAGTTCGTTTTCGAGAGCAGGTGCCTGCAGCATCGTTTCCTCTTGATACTGTTGGGTCGTGTGGAATTGCAATTGCCTGTGAATTAGACACGGCGTCCACCCAATGTTTACCTGGAATCACGAACAAAGTCGACAAATTGTCGAGGATGAGCCGCGATAAACGGTCAACCGGAGAAAGGGCCGGGGCGACCTCACCTACCCATGTGAGGTCGCCCGCGTGGGGGGCCCATGCCAAAAAAGCCTGATCAGGATTTCAGATTGAGTTCAACCAGCGAAACGTCGTCGGCAAATGACCGACCACCAGCCCAGGCCTCCAGTCGATCGATGACACGTGACAGACGTGGTGCCGGTTGCGAATAGTTGCCGACCAGCCAGCGTCTGAATCCTTCGCGTCCGAGAATCTTCCCGTCTGGAGTGGTCTCTTCGGTGATGCCGTCGCTGTACAACACCAATCGGCAGCCAGGTCGGAATCGCACCGCATATTCCTCGTACTCCGAATCTGGGGCAACGCCGACCAACAAGCCACCGCCGTGGATAGGTACAGGGCGCAAGTCGGGGCCGAAGAAGAATGGAGTGGGGTGTCCTCCCGAGGCATAGGTAATGGAGTGGTTGGCAAAATTAACAATTCCGCACCAGATCGTCGAAAAACGATTCTGGTTGAACTCCATCTGGAATGCCGCGTTCAGTCCACTGATGATGCGTGCCGGACTGGCCGGACCTGATTGAAACGCCAGCATTTGCTGTAACGTGTTATGAATCGACACTGCGAGCAACGAAGCGCCGATTCCATGCCCGGAAACATCGAGCAGATAAATGAGATACTGGTCCTTGTCGACACGTTCCAGTCCGAACATGTCACCACCCAGTTGGCTGCTGGCAATAAACTGCCAATCAAGTTCCATACGGTCGGAAACAAACCGGGGAGGCAATTTTTGATGAATAAAGTCCGCTGCTTCCTGCAATTCGCGTTGCAAATCCCTGCGTAATGTTGCCAGTTCCGAATTGTTTTCCGGCCAATCATGTTTTTGCTGCACGGACCGGATCATATCGCCTCCTTTGACCGGCTCGGCGGAATGGCCGCAACATAATCACTACCCCTTCCAACAGTAAGTCGTTTGAGAGCGACTTGTCTTTCAGAAAAAAACGGCAGGGAAACAAAAAAAGGCTACTGACGAAGCCAGCAGCCTTGTGTTTGGTAAGGCATTTCGCGTTGGAGTTGCGTTGGAGTTGCTTTAGGTGTCGGTTTCATTACCGCCGGACGATTTTTCCAGCTTTTCGCTTTCATCCGGAGTTTGGTCAGCTGACTCACCGTCAGGTTGTTCGCCTAAATCGCCTGCGGCTCCTTCCGGTGCTGGAATCACGGGCAGTTCATTCCAGATTGCGGAAGTGTTGGTGATATACGAGCCCATGCCACCTTCCACGTAGTTCCAGCCTGCGGTGACCCAGCCGTTCTGCGAAGTCAGTTCAACCAGCAACAAATTGCCAGCCATTCTTTTGCCTTCCTCGTCCTCAATGAAATCGAGAGGGATGAGGTTGGCCGGCAGGACAATTGCGTCCTCCAGGGGATCGCGTTTGGTTGCCTCGTCCAGATTGTCTTGCAAGAACTGGCGGAAGCCGATCGCTTCGGCACTCAACGTTTCCCCTTCGCGAGGCAAGTAGGTAAATTCCACCACCGCCCGTGAGGAGCGCACCAGTTTCAATTCACCTTCATGATTGACGACACGAAACCGGACGTGAATGCTGATGGGATCGGTAAATCGCTGGCGACCCTGGCGAAACTCGCTGCCAAAAATCGTGACAGCCAGTTCGTTATTGTCGAACTCGATCTGGATCGGTCGTCCTTTTTCAAACTGGATCGCCCATTTGCGGTCTTCATCTGGTTCCGGTGGCAGCTCAATTTCACCATCGCTGGCCGAATCGGCGAGATTTCGGAATTGCCAGTTTTGAACGAGCCTTCCCTGGATAATTGGGGCGATGGCGTTGGACACCAGGGACTCGTGCAACTGCAAACGGATTTCGGCAGGCACAGCACTGGATGGCGGCGGGCCCATCGCGGCCAGTCGGTTGCTGCCTTCGAGGGTGCCCGCGATGAGCAACTGGGAATTCGAAGTGTTAACTGCGAATCGTGGCAGCATGAATTCGTCGATCATGTCGTATGGTCGCTGCACTTCGCCTTGCTCGTCCTCGGCAAGTCCTTCGGAGATCTCGCGACGAGTCTGATTCATCGTGTCGATTAACTCGTCCCGACGATCGCGGGCTTGCCGAATCTGGTCAAATCCGTCACTGAGCGCGACGTTGGTCTGGTCGGTAAACTGAACCAGCAAGCGATCCCGCGCCCGCTCTGATGCAATCTCATCAGCACGCCAGCGACGTTCCTGAAAACGCTGATTGGCGATGCGATTGCCGATCCCGGCCAGCAGTGGAATCCGGCTGCTGGTTCCTGTCAGTTGCGAGCTGACTTGCGCCCACGCTTGCGGCTGGTAAACCGAAAGGTTTCCGACGGTTGCCTGCAAATCCCGATAAGCTGCCAAACTGCCGGACCCGTTGGTGTAAGCCGTTATGGGGTCTTCTTTTGAGTAAGCGTTGGTGTAGACCGATCCGTTGAGCGTGATGCGCACCATGGCACTGTTGGAGGACGGCAGAAAATCCAGATTGACGTTATTCGATGTATAGCTCCAGCCGACAGCACGGCTGCCCACAACGACTTCATCCACATGATCAACCTGCGACACTGTTTGTGCGCCGAGCCGATTAACCAGCGATTCCTCGATGGTTACATAGACATTGGGCTGGCTAAAGGCCTTGCGGCTGGCAGCGTCCAATCCGGGCATCTGCGCGCGTTGGTTCAGCAATTCAATCCAGCGTCCCAGTTCTGCCTGATACAAACGGTCTGATGGATCCCTCGGTGTACCTTCGCGGGAAACAAAAGCCTGTTTGCGTTGCTCGAGACCTTTGCGAAACGTTTCACCGGCTCGAGCAGACTGGCCGATCAGGTACTGAAACATCTGGTCCTGCAAGGCGCCAATGCGACGCTCTGCCATAGCCAGCGGTGCGGTTTGGTAGCTGGTCGAAGCCAGAGAGAATCGCTGACGGGCCTGCCCCAGCGATTGTCGAAAGGAGTTGATTTGGCGATTGAAGGCTGCCATGTCCTCGGGTTCCGAGGTCAGGTCGAGCGCTTCCAGCGCGCCAACAAGTTCATTGAGTTGAAGTCGTTTGGTCAGGTAATGGTTGCCGTAGTAGGACAACGTGTCCTGATTGTGTTGGGAAAGAAAATTTAGCGTTTGAACCAGCGTATCGCGCGACCGAGCGAGTCCTGACCTGGGAACTGCGTCCACTTCCTGACTCAGCGAACCGACTACCTGAACGACGTCGTAGGATCCAGACTGATTGAATTCGGCCATAAAGCCACTCAATCGACTTTGCACGATCGCCAGCGGGCCGCTGAGTTGGCCGGCAGTTGCAAATCGATTGGCTATCTGACCCAAAACCATGGAGTCGCCGGTGAACCCGAGAGCTGACTGGGTTTCCAGCTCCCGAATCATGAACTGGTTGCGAACTTGATCTGGACCCGGGCCCTCACCCAGAGATTCCTGCAACGCCTGAACCGCCCAGTACAACTCGTCGGCGGTCGTTTGTCCTTGCACGTTGGGAGCCGGAATCACCATTACCAGCATCCAAACAACACTCAATGGCAAAACGATCCGTCGCTGCCCCGATCCTCGAGAGGTCAGTCTGTTCATGAGAAGCCCATCCTTCTATTGGTGTTCATCAATCAACAACTGGCGCTTGCCACCCCTGGCAACGCCGATCCTTTCCGCGATCAGCGTCAATAATCTACCCTTCCTCGCCAAATTCCGCACCCGCCCCTGTCGACCCCGTGTTTAATGGGGAATCATGAATCACTAATCCTGTATGTCGTGGAATAACATGCCCGTTGAGTGGCGAATCCGGGGCGAGCGTTTTCGCCATCCCCTGGACCAGACCGGGCCGATTTTTTAGCATGTGCATCTCGCGACCCTGCAAACGTTGCGATTCCGAAACAACTCACAGTCGATTGTTGTAGTTACAGCAAGGGAATTTGATGACCGACGATGCCCTACAAGATCGTGGCAAAGCCATCGAGGATGTTTTTTTCCGTGATGTCGATCAGCAATTGATGGAACAGATGCGGGCGGAAATGGCTGCCGATCAGGATCGAACTGAACTGGCTGCCGCCACTGGCATCGAAGACAAGGAAGTAATCAACCGTCTGATCGACCAGGGGATTTCTGCTGAAACGCTGGCCAGTGTCGGATTGATCCCATTGATCGCAGTTGCCTGGGCCGACGACAAGATGGAGCCCAATGAACGCGATGCGGTGCTGCGTGCCGCACGGGAATCCGGGATCGTCGAAGGCCACGCCAGTTATGCGCTGGTATCGGGCTGGTTGACGCACCGGCCTGGTGACGATTTCTTGCAAGCATGGAAGGATTACGTCACTGCCCTGAAACAATCACTCGATGCAACGTCGCTGCAACAAGTCCAAAAGAGTGTGATTGAGCGAGCCCAACGCGTGGCCAACGCCGCTGGCGGTTTCTTGGGACTGGGAAGCACATCTGCCGTCGAGCAAAGGGTCATCGACGAATTGAACGCGGCGTTTTGACGGATTGAATTCCGTTTCCAACAGCTTTCCATCGACGCTGTTTCGCGCTACTCGCGCCAGAATTCGGCAACCGTGGTGAACGGGCTGGCCGGTGTCCCATACGAATTAACCAGGTTGACCGGTGGTTCGGGAACCGGCAGCCATGCATAACGCACGTGCAGCGGTCTCGGAACATCCTCCGATGTCAAAGTGATTTCATTACCATTGATCACAGCTCGCGCCGCGTGAAACTCAAGGTCTGATCCGGCGATTTCAAAGTGCCGCGGCGCGTCATCATCGGTCGTCAACAAGCCTGAACTTCCTGTCTCGAAGCGCACCACAATCCGGTTTCCCGGCGATGTAGCCTCTTGAAACAGGGGACCCATTGCCGGCAGCTGATGGCGATCGTAAACGGTAGCCAACGCCCACTGGGCCAGTCGCTCGCCGACAGGACTTTTGCGATTCGGGTGCACGTTGTCTGGATCGCCAACGTCCATCGTGACGGCCATGCCGAGATGTGAATGTGCCGACAGGTTGCGTCGCTGGAGTTCACGAAATACAGGCCAGGACGGGCGATTCATGGGGGGCAATTGCACAAAGCCAAACGGCATACCGGGATTGCCGAATTCCTCCCGCCAGGAATTGACCAACAACTCAAAAGCTGGTCCGTATTGCTGACAGCGGGCGGCCGAATCCGCGTTTGATTCACCCTGATACCACAACACTCCGCGGATCGACATAGGAGAAAGTGGTTCAATGGCCGAACGGTACAAAAAACCGGGTTTGAACGAATGGTTAGGCCCCAGTTCGTCACCAGGAATGGCCAGTTCTCCCTCGAGACCATTTTGCAAGTTGCCGCGCGCCCTCGATCGACACCATTCGCCCAGACTTTCGTTGTCCAGCCAGTTTCCCTGCATCATGCTGGCGAGAACGGAATGGTCGCGGAGCTGGTCGGGGTTGATCCAGGATTCGATCGGCGTGCCCCCGATCGATACGTCAATCATGCCGATGGGTCGGTCCAGTTCGTGTCGCAGGGAGGTCGCAAAATAAAAACCAACAGCCGAGAAATTTGCCGCGGACTCGCGATTGGAAACTCGCCAGATTCCGTCGCTAAACCACCGCGGATCAAGTTGTGACAATTGCCGCGGATCGTACTTGCCAGCGGTACCGGTAACAGCGCCCGCAAAATCCAGCAATCGCAATTCAGCGTCGTCGGCTGATGAGGCAGTCTCAACTGCCCGCGCCGAATTGCGCCATTCAAAATCCATGTTGGACTGGCCCGCGCACAACCAGACTTCGCCCAGCAATACATTCCCGATCGTCACGATGTGGTCGCGGCAGGAGGCGGACAGATTACGTGACAGGGAACTGGCCGCCTGCGGCGGGAACTCGATGATCCAACGGCCGGACGCGTCGCTGTGGACCTCGCGACGCAAATCACCCAGAGTCACCTGAACGGCAGCGTTGGAGGGAGCGTCTCCCCAAACCCGGATTGGCGCCTCGCACTGCAACACCATTCCGTCTCCAAAGACTCTTGCGATTGATAACTGGCCGTCGCGATTTCTTTCCGGAACTTTTGGTGAATCTGTTGGTGATGACGGGCTGATGCCCACTTCCTGCACCAGCGCGCCGCTTAGCCGCTCGATGATCGGCTGCTGATGCGGGTCGTCTGCGATGTTCGCGGATTCATTGGGATCACCTACTGTGTAACGGTACAGCTCGGTGGCGCGCACTTCGTTGGTTTCACGATGAATCCAGCGTGTCAGTCGGTGTGTTGAGGAGCGAACGGAATACCCCATTAAACCGTCGGAACGCGGATGCTGGCTGAATGCATATGCTTTTGTGGATGAGGCAGGGTTTTCAAGCACCGGTCGCAGGCTGACGCCCTCGGTCCGGACGTTCCGGGGAAGCTCGGCCAGATCAACCAGCGTGGGATAGATGTCGAGCAATTCGACCAGCGAATCGGATTGCTGACCGGCGTGTTGCATATCCGGTATTCGCACGATCAAGGGTACCCGCGTGTCGAGTTCAAAGTTGGTCGTTTTGCCCCACAGCGACTTTTCGCCAAGGTGATATCCATGATCTCCGAGCAGAACCACGACGGTGTTGTCGGCCAGACCTTGCCGATCCAGTTCATCGAGAACCCGTCCTACCTGGGCGTCGACAAAGCTCACGCAGGCACAGTAGGCGTGACGGATCCGCCGTTGGGCTGATTCGGGTATCGGAGTCTTTCCGTTGGGCTGATCTGTATAACGTCTCAATTCGCCCGAGTTATGACCGGACCAGGGAGGTGCGCCGTCAGGAAGCGTTGTGTGCGGGGGAACCGGTAAATCGTTATTTGCGTCATACAGGTCAAAATATTTTTTTGGCGCGACGTAAGGCGAATGGGGTCGAAAA
>JBPCVB010000417.1:0-3022 GCA_051010855.1 Pirellulaceae bacterium
GCGCAGGCCGCATGGCAGGAACGCTATGACGCGCAACGGGAAATCCTTGTGTTTGCCCCGGAATTGCCGAGGCACATTCGCGATGAACTGGCCAAATATGAACCGATGGAACGACCGATCGAAGAAGAACTGCAACCCACGTTGCGCGATACCTATTCCGACAACATCCCGAAACGCATGCCCGTTCTGGCAGCCAAGGTCAACACCACATGGAGTTACGACGTAGACGGCCAGAAGGCCGCACCGCCATCGGAAGATACCCGTAGCGGACTGAATGCACGGGTCGCCGACGTTCCCGACGACGTCGTGGTCTGGGAAGATTCCAACCAGGAATTATGGAACAACAAGACGACTGAATTCGGGGGCCATGACGGCAATACTGACGCACAGGACCGGCCCACTACCCAGCAGATGCTGGCGCTGCAGCAGGATCTGTGGATACTGGAAGGCATGCTGGATGTGATTGCCGTGGTCAACGATGGCTACACCGCAAACGACCTGGCACCCATCGACCGTATTGACCATATCCTTGTTGGCAAGGAAGCGGTTGCCGAACTCGGCGAGATTGCACCACTGGATTGGACAGCGCCTTCGGCTGGCACCGCGGCTGCGTCACAACAGAAAAGTGGTGGATTGAAGGGACGCAAGCGGAAACGCAAAAGCTCACGGCCAGCTGCCAAGTCCACGGCAAGGGGTGCTGTATTTACGCCCAGTCCCACTGACCCTCCCTTCCACGGTCGCTACGTGAACCGCGATTTCAGCCTGCTTAGTGAACAGGAAATTGTGCGGGCGGTAACCTCGACAGAGCTGACCGAACAATCGTATCTGGCCGTCGCCAAGCGAGTGCCGGTGAGAGTTGCAGTCAGAATGGATGAGCGAAAGGTCAACGAATTCCTCGCCGCTGCAGCCAACTCGCCCTTCGCTTTCGAGATTCGGCAAGTTCGCATTAACCGGCACGAGCCCGGTGAAGGCGTAAATCGCAAGAAGACAGCGAATAAACAGAGCGGAGGCAAGGAACGCGGCAACATCCAGCTCGGTGGAGGCCCAGGCCAGATGGCTGACGCTCCCGGCAAGGGCTCCCGTGGAGGAGGCGGAGGCGGCGATGGCGCAGGCGGGTTCGTTCCCGAGCGCCGCCGCAACTTCGACATCGAAATCGAGTTCATTGGCATCGTCAAGATTTATAACCCGGTCGTTCCCGGTTTGTTTTTGCCCGGAGGTGCCGATCAGGACCTCGCGCAGGGCGGCACTGGTGAACCGGACGCCGGTCAATAACCCACTGACCTGTTAAATTATTAACATCACGCACAACTCGTAATCAGGTTTGCCCGCTTCCCTCGTGGTAACGAACCAGCACACGTTAACAAGTTGAGTCACGGCTATGAAAAAACCAAACATTAACCTTAGCAAGGATGGCATCAAGGATTTCTTTTTTCGTCACACCGAAAAAATCGTCTTTGGTGGAGCCTGTCTGTTGATCCTGTTGCTCTTCTGGATGGGCTTCAAAACGCCCACCTATGATGCCATTACGCCCCAGGCCATGCTGGACAAGACCAAGCAGGCCAACACGTACATCAATGATGAAAACAGCTGGTCACAACTGGCCGAGCATCGGCCAGCCGACACTGAAGCGGTAGACCGTATTCGCAATGCCGAAGCAGTTGATGCGGATTCCTACGCCTTTCGCCATCTGCACGGCACGGCAGTCCGCACGCTGGAAGCACGCACCGATCCGCCGCTGCTGACCCCTGATTCGCTGGATGTGCGTCTCATCCGCGCCCAGGTAGCACTGAGACCTGACGGCGACGCCGGTGACCCGACTGCGATGCTGATGTTGGACGAATTGCCGGATTCCGATGTGCTCGAATTCCCTGCCGACCAACGAATCGAAATGTTTGTCTACCGACCGGAAAAGAACGGCTTGTCCGAAGGCGCAGCGGTTGTAACCGTCGATGCGGTTGTCGGCATGGCCGTTCTTGACTTCGAAAAACAAAACGAGCTGTTTCGCGAAACGTTTCAGTACCAACGTGGATATGACGACGCTCGCGATCAGCCGGAATACGTCTTTATCGAAGTCCAGCGGCGTACCGAAGAATCCGATTGGCAACCCATTACCGCCCATGTCTACGAAATCATCGGCAGTCTGGCTCCTGCAGCCAAGGAACTCGGTGACGAAGAATATGTGCCGGAGTCCATTGCCATGCCGATTCCGCCATTCCTGGGACTGGACTATCGCCAGTTTTCGCTGGTTGACGGTATTCCCGTTCGCGACTACGCAGCCGACGATGTTCGCACTCAACGGCAACAACAAAATCAGCGTCGCAACCAGCAAGGCAGCGACGACCGCAGCGGTGGCCAGCGTCGCGATCCGTTCGCGCCGCGGCGACCCGGTGACGATGATTCAGATGACGGCGGTGAATCACCTGTTGCCGCCGAAGCTGAAGAAGAGGCTCCCGCACCTAAACGCCTGGTCAGATTCTACGACCTGCAACGCAAGCAGCTCGGAGAGTCCTACTACTACCGCGTGCGTGTCTGGCTCAAGGACCCCAACAACCCGGCGGCCGTCAATGCCGATCTGGCATCCACCAAACAGGACGACAACAAGCCCAATATTGGTCTGGGCGGCGGCCAGGCTGCTGACGGTCCGCCATCAGGTGGCGGCGGTGGCAACCAACGCGAAGTGCAAAAGGAGAAGAAACCCCTGTCCGAACTGGACCTGGCCGGCTCGGTGCGTTCACGTTTGAACACCGAGAACACTGATATCCCCGAAGACATGGAGGAAGATCGCGATAAATTCCAGTTTGGTCGAGCAACCGACTGGGTCGAATCAGCGACACCTGTCCGTATTGCCGAAGGTTTTGAAACTTTCGTCGCTGGTCCGGTCGATCCGCCTGCCATCGTGCGATTTGAAGAACTCAACAGTTACTTTGCTCGCGACGAACCATCGGCCTCGGTCGTGGTGAACAGCTTCCAAAATGATCTGGGCATGTTTGTTCCGGCTCAAAACGAAACGATGCGTGGTTCG
>JBPCVB010000418.1:0-4614 GCA_051010855.1 Pirellulaceae bacterium
AAGGTGACTATGGCACGGCCTTTCGCACGCTGGCGTTTCTGGATGCCCAGCCCGGATTCGGACGCCGCGCCAGGATTTCGCAAATGATGGATCGCTGTCTGTACGAGGACGGTGAGGAGAATCTGCAAAATGGACAATTCGGCGAAGCGTTGTCCGCATTCGAGGAACTGTACAAACGGTCTCCACGTTATCCGGTGCGGGGATCGGGTGCCGTCATCGATCGTATCACGCAATGCGTCGATCAGTTTATTGAGCAAAAAGTCAATGCAGGTGAATATGAAGCGGCCCGCCAGATACTTTCTCGTTTGCAAACTGAATACGGCGCTGACGTAAATGACGTCGTGACACGCTGGAATAACGAGATGCAGGATCGGGCGGAAAAGCGGCTTGAGCAGGCTGACAGTGATTTGCGGTCTGGCGATGGCGATGCGGCTCATCTGGCGGCCCGGCAAGTGCTGTATATCATGCCGGATCTGCCCGCGGCCACTGAGACCTTTAACCAGGTCATCGATCAGTATCCGCATATCTTTGTGGGCGTTTCACAAGCCTCCAACAGTCAGGATATTCGGCGGATTGAGGACTGGGCCGCACGCCGCGTGGGCAGCCTCGTTCATCGCTGGTTGATGGAATACAACGGGCCTGGCGACGAAGGCGGGAAATACCGTTTTCCCAATGGCAGCTTTGAACGCATCGATGAGCTGGGACTCAAGTTTCGACTGCGTCTTAATCCGTCCAATCTGCAGAACGGTCTCCCGCCCTTGAAATCCTACGAGGTGTCGAACCGGCTGTTTGATCTGGCTGACATGAGTTCTGACGAGCATTACATTCCGTGGACACGGATCCTTGAGTCCATCGAAATCGAGGACGAACGCTCCGTCGTCTTCACGTTGCGCAAGCCTCACGTGAAACCGGAAGCCCTGCTGCCCATGCCTTACTTCACGCAGTCCGACCCACGATCAAGCGAATTTTTCGGACGTTACGAACCAGTTGCAAGCAGCGAAACGGAATCAGCTTACGAATTCAACAGCCGCTTTACCAAACAGGACAACGCCGTTTTTCCGCGAATCATTGAGCGTCTGTACTCGAATGCCTCGGAAGCAACTGATGCGTTGCTTCGCGGAGAACTGGATGTGGTCGATCGCGTATATCCGGGTGACATCAATCGATTGAAACGGCATCCGATGATCAATGTGCGGCCGTACCTGGTCCCCACGGTACACATGCTGATTCCCAACCCCCGCAACGATTTCATGCAGAGCGACCATTTTCGTCGCGCGTTGCATTTCGGAATTAACCGGGAGTTGATCGTCGGTGAACTGATCGCTGGCGGCGGAGATTACAACGGATTCCAGGTGGTCAGCGGGCCTTTCCCGCCAGGCACGGACGACGCCAACCAGCTGGCCTACGCCTACGATCCCGAAGTCAAGCCACGCGAATTCAGCGCTAAACTTTCGCTGGTGTTGTCCACGCAATACATTCGCGAAGAGGAAATCAGACGCGAACGCGATGGCGAAGCGAATCCCCAGGTGGAGCAGCCGAAACTGGTGCTGGTCCATCCTGCCAATGATACGATTGCCGCCGCCTGTAATGCCATCGCCCAGCAATGGCGAGCCATCGGTATTCCCACAGAAGTGCGTACGTTACCACCGGGCGTGATCGTACCGGAAGATGATGATTACGATTTGTTGTACGCCGAAATCCAGATGCAGGAGCCACTGGTTGATGCCTATCGATTGTTCGGCCGCGAAGGTCTCGCCAGGATCTCGGACCCGACCATCGAGCAGGCTCTGCGGGACCTTGATTCAGCCTATAGCTGGGCCAAGGTCTCCGATGCCCTGCGTCGTGTGCACCAGCAGGCCGCCAACAATCTGACCATTCTGCCGTTGTGGCAGATCGTCGATCACTATGCCTATCGCAAGAACGTTTTCAATACTGGCAGTGACCTGATTTACCTTTACGAAAACATTGACAGCTGGCGGCTGGGTCCTCTCGATCCGCCGGTTGTTGATGCCCAAGAATAAAAACTGATGATCAAGTTTCCATCGGATCACCGCGTGGTCTCCAGAATTTGCAACGCTGCCGTGATCGCGGTGTTGCTGGTATGTAGCTGGACCTGCGGAATCGCCATTGCCGCGCCCCAGCCAGAACCAGAAGGTGATGACCGACCCGCCGCCCGGCAGCCCGTACAGCCAACCCGTGTCGAGGCCGCATGGGAATACCGACCGTACCGGGTCATCATCTGGCTGGCCCACAACGATTCGTGGAGGCTAAAGTCATTTGAATCGAGCCTGATCGACGGCTTGTCACGGCAGGCCCTGTTGGCCGACCCCAGTGCGTGGCGAGTGCGGATCGAACGCGCTCCCAATCCCTGGAATTGGCGTCTGCTGGGTGACGTCGACCGTTCGCGGTTATCGGACGATTTGCACCTGGCAGCCATGTCCGTTGATCCGGATGTAACGACCGACAAACTGATCGTGGTCAACATCGAAGACGATTCCGGCATGTTTGCAACCACGGTCCAGGAACTGGACCTGCGCACCAAAATCTGGGGCGCCAAGGTCAAGCGTCGTAGCGATCTGTCGAATTTGCAAAGAACAATATTCAACAGTATCCGCACCGCCTTTATGCCTGTTACCCGCATTGAAACCGTGCGGGACAATGATGTTCGGGTGCGTGTTCGCGCGTCGAGCATCGCCAGCATCATCGAGGAAGACGAGGAGGGCGTACGCCAACTGGTTCCCAACACGGGTTCGCCCGCCTGGATCAGCGAGGACGAAATTCTCCTGCCTGTCATGCTCCGTTCGGATCGTCGCGGGAATCTGGAGAGTATCACGCCCGTTCAGTGGACGTTTTTATCTATCCTGGGACGCGATGGGCCTCACATGGATTGCACTACTCACGCCATGCGTCGCGCACCACTTGGTGGACGTACTGGTGGTCGTATCGAGCGGATTGGCTTGTGCGTCAGGGCGCCACTGCGTCCCACGCGATTGAGATTGATCTCCAACGACCAGCTGCAAACGCCGTTGGCAGATCTGAAGATTCTGTCGCGTGGTCCAGGTTGGGCCGAAGGCGAAGAGTCTGAAGTTTTGGGCAAAACCGACTGGCGTGGTGAAATTATGGTGCCGCCCAACGAGGACGGCATCCGTATTCTGGGAATCTTCAGCGGGACGCGTCCCCTGGCCCGGGTGCCGATGGTTCCCGGACTATACGATGTTCAGGTTACGTCGATGCCCAACGATGAATCCCGGCTGTATGCCGAAGGTATCGTCCGCGGCTTGCAAAACGAACTGATGGACAACCTGGCCCGGCGACAGGTGTTAACTGCCCAGGTCGAGATGGCAATGGAAAAAAGTGATTTTGAACGGGCTGAAGACTTGCTGAAGGAAATGCGTGATGTACCCGACTCACGCAAATTCAATATCCGGCTGACCTCCGAACGCCAGGAATTGTTGCGTAAGGAGAAAGACCGCCTGTCCAACGACGATCGGCAGCAGGGATACATCATGGCCATGTTCGAGGAACTGATGCTGGCCTCGTCGCGGTTTCTCGACAGTGCCAAGGAAACAGAACTCAGTCGGATGGTGCGCGACGCGCGCAACGCACGCTAGGTCCTGCTACCATTTCATTCCGCACGGCGAAACTAGCGAAGCAGCAAATCGCCATCCAGTTTCTGCATCGCCTGACGCACCGTACGCAGATACTCACCGGGGTCTGCCTCGAACTGGTCGCGATTGGCCTGATTGGAAAACAATACGATGACCTGAGGTGCATCGTCATCGCCGTAAAAAACGCCAAGTCTGCGCTCGCCATCGACCAGTTTTCCACTGGACTTGAATTCGACCGGATCGGCTCCGCCCAGTAACGGACTGAACATGTCCGGCGTGGCCAAAAACCGGTCACGGTAATCAGCGGACGCAAACAGGTACAGTCGGCCACGATGGACGCAGCCCCAGCGGGCGTCGCCCTTGATCCATTGCTGCCCATCGACCAGCGAAACAGCGCAGTAGCCGTCCAGCCCCATTTCGGGTTTTGCCTGCGGGGCCCCGGCCATCGATTGCTGCATCTGGCGAGCTGACTGATCCAGGGTCTGTCTGGCCATTTGTTGGGCCTGTTGTTGCGCCGATTGTGTCGCTGTTTGCAGGTCCTGTGCGTTTTGGACAACCTCTTGCGACTTATCCTGCATGGCCGCCTGGAAATTTTGCGTGTCCATGGCCATAGCGGCGGGCATTTGTTCGGCAGCCGCTCTAAAGCTTTGTGTATCTTCAGCGACTCGTTGTGCTACGCCCTGAGCTGTGTTTTGCAAGTCTGCCTTGAAGCTCTGTGTGTCGTCAATTGCCGCTGCGGTCATTTGGTCAGCAGTCGCCTTGAAGCCTTGCGTATCTTCAGCGCCGCGCTGGGTCGTGGCAGCCGCCATGTTTTGCAGATCGGCCCTGAAACCCTGTGTGTCTTCAGCGGCCCCCTGGACTGTGGAAGCGGCGTTTTGAATGAACTGGTTGGTGACAGTCACCGGGTCTTTTTTGGCCGGCACGAACTGGTTGGAGACGACTGCCTGACCAGCTGGAACGAAGTCACCACCGGGTGCCTGGTCCAGCGTGGTGGGCGGCTGGACGC
>JBPCVB010000419.1:0-5600 GCA_051010855.1 Pirellulaceae bacterium
GATTCAAGAAAACTCTCGATCTCCCGGACCAGCATTTCGAGATCGGAAATATCGGTATCCTGGTGGACAGGCAAGTTCAGAATGTTGTGCGCCAAATCAAACGAATCCGGGAACTGCTCCTGGTCAATTTCATCTACGAGGCGATAGTACAGAGCGATAGTCGGCAGGCCACGCTCTTGCAGGTGAAAATACAGCTGCTCGCGTCGATCCGCTTCTACGTAGATGGGAAAGTTATGAGGCACGGTGGTCTCATCAAGCTTCCAGAGGGCCGTCACGCCCGCAACGCTGGCCAATGCATCAAACAGGTAGAGATAATTTTCGCGTCGCTTTTTGATCACTTCAGATGTTCGCGTGCGGATTACTTGTTCCAGCACACCCGGCTCGCATGCCCCCGCCTGATTGTCACTTTCAAGTTCCGGCCGCGCGGTGTTAGTCCGCAGGATGCCACCAGTCCCGGTGGGAAAGAACTTGTGCAGGGAGTAGAAACCAAAGTCGCCACGGGACCCAGGCAAACCTGACTCGAGGTAACAACAATGGGCGCAGTCCTCGACCAGCACGACGTCATGCTGTTGGCAAAGTTCTTTAAGCTGCTCGAGATCGACTTTGATAAAACCGAAATAGTGGATGACCAGAAGGATATCGATCGAACCGGATTTGATTGAGTTTTCGATGTCCTCGAAAATCGGTTGCAGCCGGTTGGTAATGGAATAGAACGAGAATTGCGAACTCGTGGCTCGTACCGGATCAAAAACACCGGAGCCTTCCCGATCGGTTTCGCCAATGTAGGCAGGCAAAAGAAGTTTAACTGGCCGCCCCCGCCAACTGGTAACGCGCCGCAGGATCTCCTGCCACGCATTTCGTGCTGCTGGCGTAAAGACGAGGTTGTCCGAGAAAGTCTCGGTGCTTTGCGGACCTTTTAGCAGCATTCCTCGTAACTCAGCAACGAATAGTCATTGATGTGTGTTTTTGTTTCTTCAAGGCTGTTGAACATCAGCACATCCATGATGGACAAGCCGGCAACAAACTCCTGATTCCGCTGTGAATAGGAGCTGAGGGAATTTTCGAGAAAGCACAGTTCAACACCCCGGTCGACGAACTGGGACTGATCAAAAATATCAATTCCGGCACGCGGATTAATATAGGTGGTTGCTTTCAGGGCGGACGATATGTGAAGTGCCCACTCGCCTGGGTGAGTAACCTGCTCGACTTCGTCTCTGATCTCACCAAACGAGGAATATGCAAACTCGATTCCCACCGCTGCGCAAACGGTCTTGAGGCAGTGCACGTTAAACTTGACGATATCGTCCGTGTCCGGCTCAAGGCACGATTCAAGAATTTCCCGTGCCTGTTCAAAGTACGGCGCTTTCTTTTTGTAATGCTGGATCTGGGCAAAAATCCGCGCTTTCCAGTCGGTGTTGAGCGAGATCCTGATATCCCGAATCAAGGTGCCTCGGGAATGTTTGGCCAGCGGTATTTTGATGTATTGCGGCTCGGCAAAACCCGGTTTCAGGATGCGGTTGCGGTTAATCCAGCCATGCCGAATGTATTGCACCGGATCGAAGACAACGAAATGATCCGCTGCGGCTATCAAGCTAAAATAGCCGAGGTAAGGCAAAAAATAGGGCTGCATGATCGCCAGTCGCATTACGACGCGTTCCTGGTGGCGATTTTTACGATCGCCTCTCGGTAAACAAACTGCCTCCTCGCCATTGCATCACGTTCGCAGAGCGAGACCGGATACCGATCTGTTTTCGGCCGCCAGGGGTCTGGTGGTTTACAATAACTGCAGCAAATATTCACCGTAACCACTTTTCGCATATTTGTCAGCCAACGCATTGAGTTGCGTCTCGTCGATATATTTCATGTAAAAAGCCACCTCTTCGATACAGCCGATTTTGGTGCCTTGCCGTTCTTCGATCACTCGCACAAACGTGGAGGCTTCATTGAGTGAGTGGAAGGTACCCGTGTCCAGCCAGGCAATACCGCGATTAAAAACGCCGACCTGCAAATCGCCGCGACTCAGGTACTCATTGTTGACCGAAGTGATTTCGTATTCTCCCCGCGGAGACGCCTGGACATTGGTGGCGATGTCCACAACGGAATTGTCGTAGAAGTACAGTCCAGGAACTGCGAAATTTGATTTGGGTTGGGCCGGTTTCTCCTCAATCGAAATCGCCTTGCCCTGATCGTCAAACTCCACCACCCCGTAGCGTTCGGGATCGCTGACACGCGCTGCAAAAACAACTGCCCCGTCGGGATCGGTGTACTGGCGAATCAGATTGCCAAAACCGGATCCGTAAAAGATGTTGTCGCCGAGGATCAGGGCCACCTTGTCGTCGCCGATGAATTCGCGGCCAATCACAAATGCCTGGGCCAGGCCGTTGGGCACTGCCTGCTCGGTATACGAAAACCGGCAACCGATCGATTGACCATCACCCAGCAGACGCTCAAAGCCCGGCAGGTCATGTGGCGTGGAGATGATCAGGATATCGCGAATGCCGGCCAACATCAGTGTCGACAACGGGTAGTAGATCATCGGCTTGTCGTACACGGGGATCAGCTGTTTGGATATCCCCATCGTAATGGGGTGT
The DNA here is from genome assembly GCA_051010855.1 of Pirellulaceae bacterium. Taxonomy (GTDB): domain Bacteria; phylum Planctomycetota; class Planctomycetia; order Pirellulales; family Pirellulaceae; genus CAJQPP01. Next base: position 2,592 of record JBPCVB010000419.1, read on the forward strand.
AACCGGCTGCCCGCGCCGCCCGCCAGAATGATGCCTTTCATAAGTCCTGTATTGTCCTGTCTGCTGGTTCTGGTTTAGCCGGTCCCCAGACCGATGCGGTTCATTTTGTATTCACCGGACAGGATACGGCTCCACCAGTGCTCGTTGTCCAGGTACCACTGAACGGTCTTGCGAAATCCGCTGTCCGGGTCTTCCTGCGGTTCCCAATCCAGTTGTTCGCGGATTTTGCCCGCGTCAATGGCGTAACGCAAATCGTGACCGGGCCGATCGGCGACAAACGTGATCAGATCGGCATAGCTGCTGACGTCGGCCGACAGCCGAGGGTTGTTCGCGACAGGCAGCAGCTCATCCAGCAATGCGCACAGCGTGCGTACCAGGTCGATATTCTGTCGTTCGTTATTTCCGCCAATGTTGTAAGTCTCGCCCGGATGTCCTGTCTTCATCACGCGAATCAGGGCCTCGGCGTGATCCTGGACGTATAACCAGTCGCGAATATTTTCGCCCGTTCCGTACACCGGGATCTGTTCGCCGCTAATCGCTTTCAGAATGACAACCGGAATCAGCTTTTCGGGGAACTGATACGGGCCGTAGTTGTTGGAGCAGTTCGTGATCAGTACCGGTAGCCCATACGTATCCGACCAGGCACGCGCGAGGTGATCGGACGAGGCCTTGGAAGCTGAATAGGGCGAGTGCGGATCGTAAGGTGTGGTCTCCGAGAACCCGGCATCATCGGGATTCAGCGAGCCATAGACTTCGTCGGTGGAAACGTGCAAAAAACGAAACGGGGCCAGGTCATCCGCTCGCGACTCAAAATGACCACGCGCCGCCTGCAGCAAATTAAAGGTACCCACGACGTTGGTTTGAACGAACTCGCCGGGACCATCGATCGAACGGTCGACGTGGGATTCGGCAGCCAGATGAAACACGCCGTCCGGCTGGAAGCGGTCAAAGATCTCGTTCACGGCAGCGGCGTCTGTAATGTCGGCCTGAACGAACTGGTAGCCAGCGTGGTCTTTTACATCTTCCAGTGATTCCAGGTTGCCGGCGTACGTCAGTTTGTCGAGATTCAGTACCTGACAGGAGGGGTCTTCGAGCAGGCAGCGAATCAGGTTCGAACCGATAAAGCCGGCTCCACCTGTGACAAGATATTTCATATTCCCAAGCTGAAGGCTGTTAGAGACGTTGGTGAGAAGAGTAAGAGAAAATCAGCGAAGACTTGACTGGGTGGCTTCGCTACGCGCCAGTTCCATGTCGTGATCGATCATTAGCTCGGCCAGTTCCCGGCAATTCGTTTTCGGTTCCCAACCGAGTTTTTCCCGGGCCCTGGAATAATCGCCCAGCAGCAGGTTGACTTCCGTGGGTCGGAAATAGCGGGGATCGATTTCTACGTACTTGTTCCAGTCCAGGTCCACATGTCCAAATGCATAATCGAGGAACTGGCGAATGGTTTGCGTCTCGCCGGTTGCCAGCACAAAATCGTCAGCCTCGTCGTGTTGCAGCATCATCCACATGCCCTCGACATAGTCCTTGGCGAAGCCCCAGTCGCGTTTGGCGTCCAGATTTCCCAGGAACAACTTGTCCTGCAGTCCCAGTTTGATGCGGGTCGCCGCACGCGTAATCTTGCGTGTGACAAACGTTTCACCGCGTCGTGGCGATTCGTGGTTGAACAGGATGCCGTTTGTAGCGAACAAGTCATAAGCCTTGCGATAGTTCACCGTTTGGTGAAACGCATAAACCTTCGCACAAGCGTAGGGACTTTGTGGGGCAAAGGGCGTTTTCTCGTTCTGCGGTGTTTCGGCAACCTCGCCGTACATTTCAGACGATGATGCCTGGTAAACCCGCACCGATTTGCGTTTGTTCAATTGGCGGGCCGCTTCCAGTACGTTCAGTGCACCAATTCCGGTCACCTGCACGGTATAGGCTGGGGAGTCAAACGATACGCGCACGTGACTCTGCGCACCCAGGTTGTAGATCTCGTCGGGCTCGACATCGAGGACCAGGTTGGTGATGTTCTGGCCATCGGTCAAATCACCGTAGTGCAGAAACATCCGGGCCTCGGCGTCATGCGGATCCCTGTAAATATGGTCGATGCGATCGGTGTTGAAGCTGCTGCTGCGACGCACGATACCGTGCACCTCATAGCCCTTGCTCAACAGCAGTTCGGCCAGGTAAGAACCATCCTGACCTGTTATCCCGGTGATTAATGCAGATTTTGACATCCGTGATACCTTGTCGTCAGGGCAGAAAATCCTCGGCCACGCGGGATTCTTGCCGGGGTGGGCGCGCACTCCGTTCTCCTGGGTGACACGTCGGGGCAAATGGCGTGCACAGGCGCGGAGTCCACTATGCGGGTCTGTAAAAACAATGGTCGACGAGGCAATTTGGGCGCTTCGCCAGGTTGTGTATCTTTACACCAAAACGGCCATTTTGCGGTGCAAATAGCCGGAATTCAGTAGAACCCAAATGTCCGTAACAAGTCAACGACAATCCGGGTCAGGCAAACTGGTGAAGTTGCGGTTCCGGCGACCTGTTTCTCTGGTTCATGGTAATTGAAAGGTCATCGGTGCAGGATCGAGTGCCTGGCCACCCTGCCCTAAGAGGTCTGTAGCGGGACCTCAAGTCACGTTGTTGGCGTGACCCAATCAGAAAGTTACACCTCACGCAGTGGCGCGGATTGTGATTCCTGCAGAAAGCACTCGTAGGTGCGTGCGATTCCATCACGCAGCGAGATTTTCGGCTGCCATCCTGTGGCGTTGATCACCGCGGTGTCAGTTCTTTTCACGGGCGTGCCGTCGGGGCGTGAAGGATCCTGCGTGATTTGTCCGGAATAACCCACGATCCTGGCCACCATCTCTGCCAACTCGCGAATCGAGATGTCGCGACCGGTTCCTACATTGACCCAGTGCGGCGGGTCATCGAGTTGCAGCAGATGCACGACAGCCGCTGCCAGGTCGTCAACATGCAGGAATTCACGTCGCGGCGTTCCCGATCCCCAAATCACAACTTTGT
>JBPCVB010000420.1:0-5804 GCA_051010855.1 Pirellulaceae bacterium
CCGGCAAGTAGCCCAGGTGTTGGGAACCGGTGACACGATTGTCGGCCATGTTGTGACCGGCGATGCGGGCCACGCCCTCGGAAGGTGCGAGGTAGCCGGTCAGCATTTTCATGGTCGTGCTCTTGCCGGCGCCGTTGGGGCCCAGGAACGCCACCACCTCTCCCCGATTGACCGTGAAAGAGACATCGCGTGTCGCAGCAAATATCCCGTAAAACTTGGACAGATGCTCCGCCTCGATCATGGGCGTTGCTGGAGCGGTGCCCTCTGCCTGCGCGACATCAGGCGATGCGTTTTCGGTACTCATGTCGACAGGGCCCAGGAAAAGCGGTTAGCGGGACTGGCGTAGGGCAAGACGGATGTGCGTCGAAGCCGCTGAATCGTCCACAAATCATAATGAACGGCAACTCATTCGCTCAAGGTCCCGACCCGCGCTTCGTTGCAGCGGGTGGCGTGGAGCAGCGCGGCCCGGGGACAGGATCGCACCATGTTGATACGCAGACAACTGCGATTTGGTTCAACCGTGTGACACGGATCACACTTGTTCGGGCGGACAGAGTCAGTTGCCGCTGCGTGTGTCCTTGGCGCGGCTACGCCGTTTGGTCCAGGCACGGAATCGTTCGGCGAATCCCGCGGGTGGATTAATCACTCGTCCATCTTCACGGTATCCACTCTGATTGTCGCTGGTACCCTCGACACGTTCCTGGGCTGAATTTCCGGGACCGAGGCCCAGACTACGCAGTGAACGGTCCCACTCAGCCTGCTGCTCGTCATCTCCGCCTATACCGGTCTGCTGCATTTCACGCCAACGACTGACGAAGTCACGCAGGTCGTCTTCGGACCAGTTAAGACGTTCCAGCAGTTCACGATCAGGGTTGTTTTGCTGGTTTTCCAGATACTCCAGTGCCAGGTCCGTCGTCTTGCGTGTGAAGTCCAGATTGGCCTGATCGGCAGTCGTTTCCTCGCCGCCCGAAGTTTGCGGTGTACCTGAACCTGCCGACGAATTGGAAGCCATCGAGCCTCCCTCGCCAGGTCTGGCTCCTCCCGATTGAGAGGGACTGCCACCGGGACCCTCTTGTTGACCGGGCTGCTGACCCTGTCCACCCGACTCCGATTCGCTGCCCGACTGCCCGGGTTGGCTGCCCGATTGACCCGATTGACCACCAGGCTGGCCTTGTTGTGACCCGCCCTGGGACTGCTGCGATTGCGATCCTTCAGATTGGCCCTGCTGTTGGCCTTGTTGTCCCGATTGTTGACCGGGCTGTTGACCCTGCTGCTGCTGGGAGCCAGAGCTTTGTGCGCCTTGCTGGTTTCCGGATTGCGACTGGCTGGGAGTGCCGGACGATGATTGCTGTTGGGATCCGGATTCACCGGAAGGTTGTTGTGCCGATTGTGACTCGCCGGGCGCCGACGATGACTGGGATCCGGGGGATTGGGATTGCTGAGCCTGCGACTGGCCACCCTGGCCGGTTTGACTATTGCTTTGACCAGGCTGATTGCCTCCGGGCTGACCGGACGGAGATTGGCTGCCACCCTGTGATTTGCCTTGCGATTGTCCCGCCTGGTCGCCGCCGGGCTGACTGCCACCCGACTGCTGGCTTTCGCTTTGACTACCGCCACCGCCACCGGACTGTTGTTGCTGCTGTTGCTGCTGGCCCCCGCCGCCACCACCTGATTGTTGCTCTTGCTCTTGCTGTTGTTGCTGCTGGCTACCGCCGCCGGACGATTGGCTTCCTTGCTGCTCTTGCTCGTCTTGATTCTGTGACTGCGAGGACTGGGATGATCCCTGTCCACCCGATTGCTGTTGGTCCTCTTGTTGCTGTTGCTGTTGTCCGGAACCATCGGACGACTGACTGGGTTGTTGCTGGCCGCCATCGCCGGATTGGGTATCGGACTCGGTATTACCGCTTTGGCCGGCTTGGGGATTTGCCTGGCCCTGCTGACTCATCCCGTTGTCGTCGGTTTGCGCTGACTGCGAACCTTGCTGTTGCTGTTGTTCGGAACCCTGGCCAGATTGCGACTGCTGGGATTGGTTTCCGGATTGCTGGCCGCCACCCTCCTGTGGCCGACCTGATTGGGCCTGCTGGCCTTGAGATTGTTGCTGGCCTTGTGACTGTTGGCCACCTTCGGATTCCTGGCCGCCCTGACTTTGCTGGCCACCCTGTGATTGTTGACCACCCTGGGATTGTTGACCGCTTTGTGCACCTTGCGATTGTTGCCCGCTCTCGGATTGCTGCTGGCCCTGGGACTGCTGGCCTTGTGATTGCTGACCCTGGGACTGACCGTCGGTTGGTTCACCCTGGGGCTGACCTTGCTGACCTTGTGAAGGCTGGCCTTGTGAAGGCTGACCTTGTGAAGGCTGGCCTTGATCGCGTTGGCCACTTTGCGATTGACCGTCGCCTTGTGACTGCTGCCCCTGGGATGGGTTGCCTTGTGACTGTTCACCTTGCGACCGTTCACCTTGCGACTGTTCACCTTGTGATTGGTCGCCCTGGGATTGCTGACCACCTGATTGCCCGGATCCCTGATTGCCGGATTGACTCTGGTTTTGTTGCTGTTGTTGTTCTTCCTGCTCTTCCCGGTGACGCATGATCTCTTCAAAGATGTCGCCTTCGTGTGCATCATCGTCGAGCGTTGACGTTGAGCCACCGTCGGTCCTGTTTTCGAATTCGCCGCCACCGGACTGTTGCTGAGAACCGGGATCGCCCGAAGCGCCCTCTGATGACTGGCCCTGTGAGTTGCCGGAGGAATCTGCTTGACCACCGGATGATGATTCACCTGTTTGACCACCGGATTGGCCGGCCGAGTTGTCTGATTCCGAACGGTTGTCGGAGCCGTCGCTGGAACCGTCCTGATTGCGCTCCTGCGATTCGGAAGCTGAATCTCCCTGGGCTCCCTGATTGTCGCCGGACTGGCTGTCTCCTGACTGACCTGACTGGTCCGATTCGGATTGCCCGCCGGCAGATGATGACTGCCCGCTACCTTCCTCGTCGCCTTGCTGTGAATCGCCTTGTTGCGACTCATCCTGCTGGTCACCGGACTGGCCGTCTTGCTGCTGGTCGCCGGAACCGCCGCTCTGGTCCTGTGATTCCTGATTTTGCTGTTGCTGTTCGCTATTGGCTTCGGAGGACTGTTCGCCCGGCTGTTGTTCCTCGCTTTCGGCGGGAGGACTTTCGACCGGTGCCGTGATATTCACAATGATGTGGGGCGTCGTCACGGTAAGGTTGGGATCGGGCTGATCGCTAAACGTTGATTGCCGGTTATCAAACGCGGCGAACGCGACCAGCGCCGTGTCACCTTCCTTCAACAGCATCTTTTTGGGCCACATCTCGAACTGGGCCGTGACCTGGTTGGCCAGATCCTGTTCGCCCAGATCAAGGTCCTGACGGAAAATGCGGGCACCGTTGTGATCGGCCACCACCTGCAACTGCACCAGTTCGTAATCGTCCTCGGCGCGCACGACGAATTTGACTCGCGAATTAGCTGGCACATTCAGTTCGGTTTGCACCGGATCGACGACATGGACTACCGGTGCCAGATCCGGCTTAACCTCAATGGGATAGGCAACGACTTGCTGGCTGCGACCGCCGTCGATGGTTTGCAGCTGCATACGAAAATGCGTGTGCATCTGACGCTCGCGATTGCTGTCCAATCGCAACTGGAAGCTGCCAATGGCACGACGCTCATCGATTTTTTCCATCGAGACCGTATTGCGTCTTTGGAATTCGCCTGTTTCTGATTCGACGCCCAATTCGATATAGGCCGTCTTGATGTCACTGTTGGCCAAACCCGTGATGCAAACAGTGGCTCCTTCGACACCCAGAATGGAACTGATACCGGTTACAGTTTTTGGCGGCAGTTCCGTGTATTCGGGTGGCGTGTAAGTGATGGACTCGACGGTAAGGATTGGAGTCGTCTTGACCGACACCTTGTACTTGCGTGACTCGCCATCACCGGCAATTACCTGGTATTCCAGCGGCTGTTCGATGCCACGCGGGGTGGTCTGCAGAATCGCTGAGTACCAGTTGCGGCGTTCGGTTTTTTCCAAACGAATCGAGCCGTTCAGTACCTGACCATCGCGTGTCGAAAAGACCAGGCGAATATCGCCTTCTTCAACATTGCCGGTGACTCGGGCGGTGACTTCCAGTGGTTCCCCAAAAAAGACCTCGGCGTCCCCCGGTTTCACTTCGCGAATTTGCACGCGAGCCGGTTTGGTGATATCCGATGCCGGTGCGACAATGCGGGCAAAGGTCTGAAACGGATCCTTGGGCGACAGGATCTTGTATGCGCCCAAAGTGATCACGATGGCGGTCAGCAGGACCGCAATCCGGATGGTGTGGGATTTGTCCACCGAATTTTCCACGTGGACTCCCGAAATATCGTTGGCCGCCCGCGATCCCACGATATCCACGACGCGGCGGGAAACATTGTCGTCGGTTTGTCGCAAAAACATGTAGTTAATCAGGCTGTTCTTGAGACCAGGCCGCGAGGACTCGACGACCTTGGCGGCATAAACCGGATTGATTTTCCAGATCATCAGCGGCACAACGACGCGCAAGCCGTACCAAACGGCACCGGCCAGCAACAGGATCAGACACGTCCAGCGCGCCCAGCCAGCCAGTTCGACCACCCAGGCATCGATGATCGCCAGGAGAAAAAGCCCGCCCAGCAATCCGGCGAACAGGGTCATCATGGCGGTAAACAAGTCGATTAGCTTGACCTGCGCACCGGTTTTGCGCATCTGCTGTTGCAGATATTGGTCAAGTTGTGCGCTGTGATCCTGAAGCGTTGTTTGGGACATAGATAGTGCTGCGACGGCGGAGTCGACAAAAACAGAGCCAGTATACGGCGGAAAGGTCGGTGGGTACGAAGTCGAGGGCCAGTGTCGATATCGAACCTTGAGATCAAATTATAGACGAATTTCGCGTGGAGAAAGTTCCGCCAGAGCAAATGCGGCCGACTCAGGCCCGTAACGCGGCCTTTTCGTTGCAGACGCTGTAACCAGCGGGCCGGTCACACGCATTTCAAGACAGTTCCTGGACCTCTTTAACACCCGCGATATGGTGACCGATTCAGTCAGAATTGTCGTTGTTGGGGAGTTTTCCCGATCTTGATTGGGAACCCGTACGACCGCGTCGTTCGTTACCAGGACGTTCACTTCCCATTCCAAACTGCGTGCGGTCACGACTGCGATTGTACAAGCGAATAATTTCTCTCTGCCGCTGTTGCCGATCCATGTTATCGACGCGTTGTTTTTGCTCGGCCGACATCTCGAATTCATAGAAGTTCTTGAGTTCCCACGGAGGCGGCCGTCGCTGGGCTTCGATCGCTGAAATCACCCAACGGTACACCAGGCGTTTGCGTGAATCATCGTCGGGTTGTGCATCGAGTTGTTCATTGCCCTTGCTGGACAGACTGGCCTTGAGCATGCCGAGATCCTCGTTGTCAATCAGCGACAGGGCGACATCCGGTTGCATGTTGTAAAGGATGACGAACTGAATATCGGGGCGGCGTGCCATCCATTCCCGTCGCGAGGCAGAATTGCCCGACCGTTCGGACATGCTTCTGCTGAACATCGCATCAATTTTTTCCTGATTGGTTTCCACAAAGTCGGCAGTCCACGTGAACAGCTTTTGCACATCGGCCTGGGGCAACTCAAAACCAAAAAACTGCTCGGCCTGACGCAGGCGGATACGTTGCACTTCGACGACCCTGTCGGCCGGCTCCAGTCCCCGCAGGCGGGTTCGCTGTGAATCATTTTCCAGCTTGCCAAGCCAGTCATACCAGGCTCGCATGGTGGCCAGTAA
>JBPCVB010000421.1:0-4874 GCA_051010855.1 Pirellulaceae bacterium
TGGCAACACGGCATTGCTGGTAGTCGGACATGGTCAGGACGGTCCGGAGGAAGAAATCTGGCCGCGCGCAATCGAGAACATTGCCAAGGCGATTCCGTTGGCCGCGCAACTGGGAGTGGTGATCGCCATTGAAAATGTGTGGAACCATTTTCTTTACGATCATGGAGGCGACGAACACCAGACGGCTGACAAGTTTGTGCAATTTGTTGACGAGCTGAATTCGCCGTGGGTCGGTATGCAGTACGATATCGGCAATCACTGGAAGTACGGTGATTGCGGGCAGTGGATTCGCACGCTGGGCAAACGCATCGTCAAGCTCGATGTAAAAGGTTACTCGCGAGCGAAACAGGACTGGGCCAAGCTGGGCGAGGACGACATCAATTGGGCCGATGTGCGTGAAGCCTTGCATGAAATCAACTTTCATGGCTGGGCGGCAGCGGAAGTTGAAGGCGGTGGCGCCGAACGACTGGCTGAAATTTCTGCAGCCCTCGACGAGTGCCTGGGGCTCAAATAGCAAAACGGACCCCTTATGGTCACGGCCGAACCAAAACGACGACGACGCTGGTGGGCCTGGAGTCTGTGCATTCTGATCGCTGCCTGTGTCGTGCTCAGTCTTCCTTGGGCCAGTGCCCTGCGTCATGATTCAGCCGTCTGGGTTAATCGTACCGGACGCAGTATTGCGCTGGGCCCGCTTGCCGATTGGGTCGCCGTCGACAACTCGATACCCGATTGGTATGGCTACTGGATCAACTTTCACGATGACAATCTCGTATCGCTGGGCGAATATCATGAATTGACGTTTGTCATTCCGTCAGGAATGGCCGATGAATTCGAGGCCAGTTGGCAACGCCGTAATTTGCCGGGCCTGGCCTGGGGCATGCTTTACGAAGAGGATGGCCAACTGCAGATTGATGTGCTCACAGATAATATGGGTTTGACGCAATGGAATGCCCTAATGGACGGATTAAGCACCCAGACTCCGGAACGAAGCGATTAATCCGGTCAAAAAACGTCTTGTACCCGGGGCAAAGCTCGGTCGAGTCGACCATAAGCCACGGCCACCAGCTAGCGAACGAGTACCGAGTTGAATTGTCGCAATTCGAACGCACGATATGACGTTGCTACATTTTACGGAATCGCAATGATGGAGTGCGTTACCCAACATTACCCAATGCGACCAGGTCTTCCATGTTGTCAATTTTATGAAGTGAATTTGCCATGAAGTTATTGCTGCTGAGTTTGTTTGCATTGTCAACCGTGGGTATCGGCACAACCGTTGCCTTAAAGCACACAACCGGTTTTCAGGAAGTCGAGCAGGAACAAACGGCGCCGTTAATGCGGGCTAAACTTGCCGGATCGCAAAATGTCCTGGATGGACTGGTCAGCGAGAATTTTGAGTTGATTCGCCACGGGGCGGAGAACATGAAACGCATGAGCGAAGCGGTGAACTGGCCCCGTGCTGACGATCAGGTCTACCAGCACATGGGTCAGGAATTCCGTCGTCAGTGCGACAAACTGATGGAATTGGCTGATACCGGAGACCTGGACGGCGCGCACTACACGTTTTTGCAAATGACTTCCAGCTGCATCAACTGTCACAACTATGTTCGACGAGCTTTCCGCGTGGAACGGGATGCCGGCAATCCGCAGGGACCAATTCGACTGATCCCCACCGAATGGGAAGGCCGCACGTACAAAAAGGACCAGTCGGACCGCTAGTCAGCCCCGGAAAACGGATCGTTGAATGTTCCATCTTCGATTGCGAGTCGACGCCGCAGCATCTGCGACAGAACGGCAACCAGCAAGGCGGTGCTCCAGCCAAAAATCAGCAGACCATTCATCGCCTGAATCCCGGACAGCAGTCGCCATGGTCCGGTGACGACGATATCGCCAAATCCCAGCGCGGTGAACGTTACCATGGAAAAGTACAGGGCCGATTCCAGAGTATTTAGCTCGGGAACATCATGAAGTACCAACCAGGTCACTGCCCACAGCAAGACCTCCAGAATCTGCAAAAACAACATGATCATTGCGGTATAGCAAAGCACGAACACCATGTCTGCCGTGCGATGCGACAGCTCCGCCTGTTTGCTTTTCAGGTATCTGGCCCATGCCACCGTCCCCAGGGCATGTATGACGATGGTCAACATCGTCAATCCGGAGCCTACCAAAATGCTCATCAACATCGGTTTGTACTCACGAATTCGTCAGGATTTAGCCCAGCAGACTACGTACAAGATCGTCTGCATACCAGTTAGTCACCGTAACCACGACACCCACACAGGCAGCTGCCATTACAAAGATGATGAACAACTCGGCTGCGATCAGCGAGGCCATCGTACCGCGGGCACAGCCGATCTTGAACATGGTTTCCATCTCCCCTGCTCGCAACCTGATCGACAACAACACCACCAGTACCAGCAACAAGGCGGTAGAAAAACCGATCAGGATGGCGTTGGCATTGAAGAACTTCTGAACGCGAAATACAAGCTGCATCAGATTTTGGACTTCATCAATCGGTTTGGACATCTGCGCCGGCGCGTCCTCGCGCTGATATCTCCCGAGCATTAACGCTTCACCCTTTTCGTCGTTGGGAACTACGATCAAGGCAGTCACGGGAAACTCTTCGAAGTTGCCGTGAAAATGAAAAGATGCCGCGTTTTCATCGGTGACTTCGATAAAGTTGGTCACCGTTGCCCTGGCGGTCACCACACCGTTTTCACGCCCGGATACGAGGTCCTCATCCTGTTCCTCTTCGAGATCTTCATGACCATGGCCCAGGCCTTCAATAATCCAGGCGGTTTTCAGGTCCACAAACACGACATCGTCGTCGGGTGACCGTGTGGGAGCCAGAACGCCGCCTACACGCATTTTTAGCGGCGTGCTGCCGGCGATGTCCCAGACATTCTCCCGATCCGTCAGCAGTGAATCGCCTTCCTCAAGTCCCAGTCGTTCGGCCGCCCGCGCACCCAGCACACAATCGCCCAGTCGTACCAGGCCGGTCCCTGTTGCCATGCCGATCCGGCGAAAATCAAAATACTCAAGCGTCGTGCCGACGACAGGTACACTCTGGGCAGTGTACCGCACATGAATCGGAATCGACATTCCCAGATCGCCAACCGGCTCGCCCACCCCCTGCACAATCGTCCCTGGTGGCCTGGTGCGAAAGTAGATGGCGTGCATCGTCAAGTCCAGCGGGCTGCCTTTGGCGCCAACCACCAAAGGAGTACCCTGTGCGCGGGCCACGATTTGCTGATTGAAACTGGCCAGCAAGATCGCCAGGGCGATGGGCAAGGCAACTGTCAAGGCGATACACAACACCATCAACAGCGACTTGAATCGGTGATGCAGCACGTATCGCCAGGCCAGTCGCAGGGCGCGGATCATACGGAGCTCCCCGCGCGAAACTGTGCGAAGTCAATCGTGCGATCAAAACCGTCGAGGATATTGGAGTCGTGGGTAACCGCCATGAGAGTAAGCTTGTTCTCTGCACAATGCTCGAACAACAAATCAAGAATCTTTTGTTTGTTGACCGGATCAAGATTGCCGGTAGGTTCGTCGGCCAGGATCAATGATGGCCGGTTCAGCAATGCGCGGCAAATCGCCACACGTTGCTGTTCGCCCTGGGACAATCGCGTGACTCGACGATTCAACTTGTCCCCAATGCCGGTTTGTTCGGCCAGTTCCCGGGCTCGTTGACGCACGTCGTCATCCAGGGGCAGGGCTCGATTGATCCAGCAGGGCAGCAGGATGTTGTCTCGAACGGAGAGATAATCGACCAGCTCGAATCTTTGGAAAATGGCCCCTATCTTCGCCACGCGAAAGCGGCGACGAGCCGCGTCTCCCAGGCGTCCGACCGACGCACCCAGCACGGTGATTTGACCGGAATCGGGAACAGAAATCCCGGAAATCAAATTCAACAATGTCGTCTTGCCCGATCCACTGGGGCCGACAACCGCAACCCTTTCACCGGAATCCACTCGCAAATCTTCAATTTGCAACCGGAATTCAGATCGTGGATAGGAGAACTGCAATCTCTCTGCTTGGATCATGGGCACGCGGTTGTCCGGTCATCGTATCGCCGGGCAATTGGGCCCCGACATCCACTGGTAGTTTAACTGTCTGGCCTTCGGGCTCAACGTGCGTTGTGGTCATCCATGGCATGGGTGATCGGAACAATCGGCATAAACGTGGCCGTTGCGGCCGGATTCGGTCAGGTGAAGCCGGGACACAGTCACGGCACCAGCGACCCCTGTTTACCATCGAACCTGACGCAAAACGGTCTGTTCCTGTAAACATTGACGGAAACTCTCATCATGATTCGCTACCTCGCTGCCATGGCCGTGTTGGCAATCGCACTTAACTGCTGCGATGAATCCAGTTGTGACATCCTGAGCATCTCCGACGGTGTTGCCAGCTTTGATTACGGTACGGACGAGCCAGCCATCGGAAATGCCAACCTGGTTTCCACCAGTGACATCCTGTATCAGGAAACCTGGTTCATCAGAAACAACCACCCCCTGCTGGGTCCGGCTACCTGGGAAATGACCGGTGGCACAGCCCAGAGTAGCGGCAATAGCGGTTCGCTGACGTTCAACGGCGTCGGCGGCGGCATCAACACAAGCGGTTTTGACATCGTTTTGTCGTATGCTGTCCAGGACGCCGGTGGCGTGGGCACCTTGCACTATTCGGCCTCCATCACCAACACCAACCCCGTCGCCGAAGATATCTCTCTGTTTCACTATTTCGATCATGACCTCAATGGCGCGTCGCGCGACAGTGCGATGTATCAGTCAGGGCGAATTGACATCGCCGATGCAGGCGGACTTTCTACCTTTCGCGAATTCACACCTGCCGACCATTGGCAATTGGGC
>JBPCVB010000422.1:0-3453 GCA_051010855.1 Pirellulaceae bacterium
TTCGCCGACTGCGCGGCAGCTTTTTCGCCGATGATCTGGAAACAACCTGCCTGATCGCGCGTTTGTCACCACATGGATTTGCCAATCGCTCGCAAGCCATGCAGCTGATGCGTCAGGCCATCCACGACCAGCCTGAATTGACGCTCGCTGATACGCATCTGGCCGGCAAGGCGGTCGCAAGCGTTTCGATCAACGAGTTCACCAACACGACTTTGCTATTAGGCATACCCGGCGCGTTGCTAGCCGTGCTGGTAATGTACCTGTGTCTGGGAAGTGTCCGATTGACGCTGGCCTGTGGCTACGTGGCGGCAATTGCCGGGGTAAGCAGTTTGGCGATGGTGCCATTGTTCGGCTACCAGGTAAACGGGTTGCTTGTGTTGATGCCCGTGCTGGTATTCGTGTTGACGCTCAGTGCCGCGGTGCATCTGATACGGGCACTGCAGCGATTTTTGCAGCAACCCAAACCAGTTTTGTCGCCGGTCGACGCGGCACTGCAACAAACGCGACGACCCATCATCCTGTCTCTGTTGACGACTGCTGTTGGGCTGGGGTCGCTGTGCATCAGCCACGTATCGGCGGTCGTCCAGTTCGGATTGTTTTCGGCAACGTCGTTGTTGCTGGCGTTGATCTATGTCCTGTTCCTGTTGCCAGCCCTGTTACGCCTCGTCGTCCCGCGACGTGAACAGACGAGCCCGGGGACTGACAATTTTCTGACGCGGCTGATGACAAGCAACGCTTTGGTGCAACAGTCCACGCGTTGGCCTGTCGCCAAACTGCTGTTATTTGCCGTGATCAGCCTGCCCGCGATCAAGGGCCTGACAACGTTGCAGACCGATTTGCATGTCTACAACCTGTTTGCCCACAACACAAAAATCTCTTCCGACTATCACTGGATTAATCAAAACCTGTTTCCACTGGGCCGAGTCGAAGTCGTGGTTGAGTTCCCGACTGCCAGCCAGCTAAACCGGTACGGCCAGTTGCAACAGGTGCGACGCGTTCAGGCTTCGCTGATCAAGTACGACGGATATCATTCAGCGACATCCGTGGCCAACTTCATTCGGATCCCACGGGCGTCCGGTCCCATGGAGCGGCATCTTGTCGAGCAGATGATTTCGACGCAGCTGGATTCGCAAATGGATTTGTTGCATCGCGAAGGCATGCTGCATTCCGATGACGACTGTCATCGATGGCGAATCAGTGTCTCCTGTCCCGTCGACGAGGACGACGATGAACAAGAACATGCTGAACGGCTGGAGATTCTGGCTCGGGGAGCGCTCGGAGAAAATCCAGACGATGTGAGTGTTGCAGCGACAGGCATGGGCCCCGTTGCGGCCACTGGTCAGCGGCGACTCTTCTCGGACCTTGCACGAAGTCTGGGGTTGGCGTTGCTTGCCATCACACCCATCCTGGTGTTCTCGCTGGGCAGCCTGCGATTGGGGCTAATCGCCATGATACCCAACATGTTTCCGATCTTGATTGTCCTGGGGTACAGCGGACTGTCTGAAGTGCGGTTAACGATCGGCGCGCTGTTGACCGCCAGCGTGGGGTTGGGCATCGCTATCGACAGCACCGTTCATTTTCTGCATTTCTATCGCCTGGGCCGAGAGCAAACCGAATTCGATCTCGATGGATCGCGATTGTCGGTCCAGTTTGCCATGCGTCACTGCGCCAGCCCGATCCTTTCCACGTCTTTTATTATTTGTATTGGGCTCAGCACCTTTGCATTCAGTCTGTTTGTTCCGGCCAGCCAGTTTGCCATCAGCCTGATCCTGATGATGATCGTGGCCGCGATTGCCGATCTGGTGCTGTTGCCAGCTATCCTCATCATTCTGAGCGGAGTTCGCGGGTGGCAAGATCCTGTGCCACTGGAATCGCAGCAGACATCCTCTGCAAACCTGGAAGAGGCGGATCATCAGGAATTCGCGCCGTCGGGTCCCTGATCGCAAGCCCTGAAACGGTTGCTTTTTTGCTGTGTGCAATGCCACATTGGATCGTTGTCCACGCGTCCTGTTTGCCGAAAAATGCCATCCGAATTCCGCCTGGCACCGAACCGAACACGGCCCAGACGAAATCAGGCAAGGCGAGCAAAGAGACTATGACATCGGCGCTAACGCAGACGTCGATTCACTTAAGGCGAAACACTCACTCGCAGGGGCTCTTGTTCAACTTGTTGCCACCATTGATTGGCATCGTCCTGGCTCCAACATCCCTTCACCTCGCAATCTGCGATGGCTTGCTGCAGGCTTCGCGCATCGTCAAAACGCGCATCGGGACCTTTGGCCAGGCAACGCATGACGACCTGCTCCAGGTCAGATGCCACCTCCGGCCGATGTCGCGATGGCGGCACAACCTCGTCGCGCGCATGAGCGATCAGTATCTTTACCGGGCTACTGGCGTCAAACGGCGGCCGGCCAGTCAAAAGGTAGTACGCAACCGCACCTAACGAATAGATGTCGCTGCGCGCATCAGCCTTCAATTGTCCTTCGGCCTGCTCAGGCGACATGTACAGCGGCGACCCCGTGATCGCCCCTTCCTGGGTCAGTTGTGTCGAATGCGATTCGACCAATGGCCTGACCAATCCAAAATCCAGAAGTTTGGCAACATCGTAGACCCCGCCCCGCTGCGCGGCGAAGATGTTGCTTGGTTTAATGTCGCGATGCACCAGCCCGGCTGAGTGCGCCTCACGCAGCGCATTACACGTTTGATCCATCAAATGCACCACGCGCGCAGATGGCATCGGCCCGTAGCGATCGACGATATCGGCCAGACTAAGACCGGGCAACAGCTCCATCACGTAATAAAAGGTTCCGTCATCGGTTCGACCGTAGTCGTAGACCTCAACGCTGTTCCAGTGGGTCAATCTGGCCGCGGCCTGCACTTCCCGTTCAAAACGGGCCAAGGCCAAAGGATCGGTCGCAATACCAGGCCGAATCAGCTTGATAGCGCACTGCCGCTTCATCAATTGGTGTTCGGCACGATATACCTCGCCCATCCCGCCGGTGCCAATCAACTCTCTGAGGCGATACTGTCCGAGCTTTTTGGCCTCGAATGCTTCCCGTCGCAAAGTGTTGACGACATAACTGCCGTACACCGCGCAAGCCGCGCCAATAATCATCACGAAAAGATGATCCGTTATCTGAGCAGGCGTGGCGATTTGGTCGGCGACCTGGGCAACTGCTTCGTGTCGCAGGCCCAGGACCAGCGACACGGCGACGGGTGCGATCGCGACGGGCATCACGATCAGCGCAGTGCGACGCCATGAGTTGGGAATCAACAGACCGTACGGCACCATGATGCACAAAAAGTAAAGAATGTGGCTTTTGATAGCTGCCAGCGCGAGCGTGGCGTTGCCTTGCTCAGCCAGACTTAGCACCACAAGATATTGATGCCAGGCAAGCAACGCTGCCGATGCCCAGAAGAGCGACAGTTCGATGCTGCGCAATTGCACTAACG
>JBPCVB010000423.1:0-10652 GCA_051010855.1 Pirellulaceae bacterium
GTATGGAGCCGAAGTGGCAACAGTGTTAGCAATTCCCGGCACGCCGGGTTTGATTGAACCGGGACGGTTTGATTGAACCCCCCCAGCCCCCCTTTGCAAAAGGGGGGAGTAAGTTTGCCCCGTTTGCAAAAGGGGGAGTAAGTTTTGCCCCCTTTGAAAAAGGGGGAGTGCATAGATTTCTCACCATCAACCAGACAATCATCCTATGGCAACCCTGCATCGCAATATCAAGGCCCCGCATGGCAATGAGCTTACCTGCAAAAGTTGGCTGACCGAAGCACCGCTGCGGATGCTGATGAACAATCTCGATCCGGACGTAGCGGAAAAGCCCGAGGAACTGGTGGTCTACGGTGGCATTGGGCGAGCGGCTCGTAACTGGCAGTGCTTTGACAAGATCGTGGAATGCCTGCGGAATCTGGAATCAACACAAACCTTGCTGGTCCAGTCGGGCAAACCGGTCGGCATTTTTCAAACCCATGCCGATGCGCCCCGTGTGTTGATCGCCAACAGCAACCTGGTGCCACATTGGGCGAATTGGGAGCATTTTCACGAACTGGATCGGGCCGGCCTGATGATGTACGGGCAGATGACTGCCGGGTCCTGGATTTACATCGGCAGCCAGGGCATCGTGCAGGGAACCTACGAGACGTTTGTTTCGGTCGGAAAAAAACACTTTGGAGGCGACCTTGGCGGCAAGTGGATATTGACGGCCGGACTGGGTGGCATGGGTGGTGCCCAGCCGCTGGCTTGCACAATGGCGGGCGGCTCAATGCTGGCCATCGAGTGCGATGAATCGCGGATCGATATGCGTTTGCAGACCGGCTACGTCGACAAAAAGGCGACGGACCTGGACGAGGCGTTGCAACTGATCGAACAAGCCTGCGCGTCGGGCAAGCCGCTGTCCGTCGGGCTGCTGGGCAATGCCGCCGAGTTGTTACCGCAAATGGTTGAGCGAGGCATTCGCCCCGACGCGGTTACCGACCAGACGTCAGCACATGATCCTCTAAATGGATACTTGCCGGCTGGCTGGACGCTCGAGCAGGCGGAACAGCTGAGACAGTCGGATCCGGAACGCGTCATTCGCGAGGCCAAACAATCCATGGCAGTGCACGTGCAGGCCATGCTGGATTTCTGGCAGCAAGGCATACCGACCTTTGATTACGGCAACAACATTCGTCAGGTTGCCAGCGACGAAGGTGTCGCAAATGCTTTTGACTTTCCCGGTTTTGTGCCAGCCTACATCCGCCCGTTGTTTTGTCGCGGAATCGGTCCGTTTCGCTGGGCGGCCCTGTCCGGAAACCCGGAGGATATTTACAAGACGGACGCCAGGGTCAAGGAACTGATCCCCGACGATTCGCACTTGCACAACTGGCTGGACATGGCGCGGGAACGCATTCAGTTTCAGGGGCTGCCATCCCGGATTTGCTGGGTGGGACTGGGCGACCGGCATCGCCTGGGTCTGGCCTTTAACGAAATGGTTCGCTCGGGCGAATTGTCTGCGCCGGTCGTCATTGGTCGCGATCATCTGGACTCTGGTTCGGTGGCCAGTCCGAACCGCGAGACGGAATCGATGAAGGACGGGTCGGATGCGGTGTCAGACTGGCCGCTGCTTAACGCCCTGCTCAATACTGCCAGCGGAGCGACGTGGGTCAGTTTCCATCACGGCGGCGGTGTCGGGATGGGTTTTTCACAACACTCCGGGGTCGTCATTTGTTGCGATGGTTCAGAGGCGGCCGATGCACGTATTGCCAGAGTCCTGTTTAATGACCCGGCGACCGGGGTTATGCGGCATGCCGATGCAGGATACGAGGAAGCGATTGAATGCGCGAAAGAGCAGAAGCTTGATTTGCCCATGATTGATTGATAGCAGCATCGACATACCATCTTTGTCCTTGTCATTGTCTTTATCCTTGTCCCCGGACCGATTGCCCGGACAAGGACGAAGACAAGGATAAAGACCAGAATAATTTGTGGTAGACGCACGTTGACGACGTATAAGATTCAACCCGGTAAGCTGACACTCAGTGACCTGAGGTCCGCCGTGCACGATCACGATCAGTGGTCGATTGGTGACGATTCGTTTAACGCTGTCATGGCGTCCCAGGCGACTGTCCAGTCGATCGTCGCTCAGGATCAAACGGTGTATGGGATCAACACCGGATTCGGGTTGCTTGCGCACGAGAAAATCTCGCCGCAGGACCTGAAGCAATTGCAGGTCAATCTGGTCCTTTCGCATGCTGCCGGAGTCGGTGCAAATCTTTCGCCTGAGATTGTGCGGCTGACCTTGCTGCTAAAGATCAACTCGCTGGCCCGCGGATATTCGGGTGTGCGACGAAGCGTGATCGACACGTTACTGCAAATGGCCAATCGTGGAGTGGTACCGCAGATTCCCTGTCAGGGATCCGTTGGCGCGAGCGGCGATCTGGCACCCCTGGCCCATCTGGCTTGTGCCTTGATCGGACTGGGCGAGGTGCAAATGCAAGACGAAAAGATGGATGCCGCCGCAGCGCTGTCCAAAATTGGCTGCGCGCCTATTGAACTTGAGCCCAAGGAGGGCCTGGCTTTGCTCAACGGCACCCAGGTATCCACCGCATTGGCGCTCGACGGCCTGTTTTCAGCTTTGGATGTGTTTGCAGCAGCGGTTGTCGCCGGCGCGATGAGTGTCGATGCAGCGCTGGGAAGTGACGCGCCGTTTGACGCGCGGGTACACGAAGTCCGTTTACAACCCGGACAAATTGACTGCGCCGCAGCCTACCGCAGCTTGCTGGCCGGCAGTGAAATCCGTCAGTCACACGCCGATTGTGACAAGGTTCAGGACCCCTACTCGTTGCGCTGCCAGCCGCAGGTCATGGGTGCCTGTCTGGACCAGATGCGATACGCGGCTGGTGTCCTGGAACGGGAAGCTAATGCGGTTTCCGATAACCCGCTGGTGTTCGCCGATTCAGGTGAAGTGTTATCGGGAGGAAACTTTCACGCTGAGCCGGTGGCCCTGGCGGCCGATGCGCTGGCGGTAGCGATTGCCGAGATCGGCGCCTTGTCGGAACGGCGCATCGCGCTGTTGATGGACACGCACCTCAGCAGCTTGCCGCCGTTTCTGGTGGAACATGGCGGAGTCGATTCCGGGTTTATGATCGCCCAGGTCACCGCCGCAGCGCTGGCCAGTGAGAACAAATCGCTGGCCCATCCGGCGTCGGTCGATAGCCTGCCAACATCGGCCAATCAGGAAGATCACGTTAGCATGGCCACGTTTGCCGCGCGACGGCTCGGTCAGATGGCCAGGAACACCGCCGCCATCGTGGCAATTGAATTGCTGGCCGCCGCCCAGGGAATCGACTTTCGCAAGCCGCTCAAAACATCCGCACCGCTGGAAACGGCCCGCCAAAAAATTCGCGGACTTGTCGCCTTTTACGACCACGATCGGCTGTTTGCACCGGATATTGAAAAGATCACGCGGCTGGTATTGGACGGCGAGTTTCAACGCGACGAATTCTGTAATCCGAACCTTATCTGAGAATCCGAATTCGGTGTTCAGTTTTCGGTCGCAGGGTCCCGGACAGGCACTAAAATGCCACCTATGACTACGACACTCGAAAAATCGCCCAACACACTGCCCTCCTTTCATGAAATGTATGCGGCCGTCTGCGCCAGCGACAGCCAGTACGAAGGGGTGTTCATCGCCGCGGTCCGCACGACGGGAGTGTTCTGTCGGCCGACATGCCCGGCCCGCAAACCGAAAGCGGAAAACGTTCGCTTTTTTACCGACGTGGGGGCGGCACTGGCAGCCGGATTCCGGCCCTGCAAACGATGCAGGCCGCTTGAGGCACGCGGAGAAACACCTGCATGGATCCGCGATTTGTTGGCCCGGATCGAACACGATCCGGCCGCCAGCTGGACCGACGCACGGCTTCGTGATCACGGCGTTCAGCCGGCTACACTGCGACGCTGGTTTAATCAGCATCACGGCATGACCTTTCAGCAATATTTGCGTTCACGCCGTATGCAACAGGCCAGTGAAAAGATCAAGAACGGCAATCAGGTAACGGATGCGGCACTGGATGTCGGTTACCAGTCCCTAAGTGGCTTTCGCGACGCGTTTCAGCGATGGTGTGGTGAAATACCCGTGGATTTGCGAGACAGTAGTTCACCGCTGATCTTTAACCGAATCGTTACACCGTTGGGGCCAATGATCGCCGTAGCTGCGGACGCCGGCATTTGTTTGCTGGAGTTTGTGGATCGCTCGGCTTTTGAATCGCAAGTCAAATCGATGATTCGCCACGTTCGTCGATCGCTGGTTGTGGGTGAGCACCCGTTGATCCAGCAACTAGCGAGCGAGCTGGACGAGTACTTTATCGGCGAGCGTCAGACATTCGAGGTTCCCCTGATCTATCCGGGAACAGAGTTTCAGGTCGCCGTCTGGAACCAGTTACGAGAGATTCCTTACGGCGAGACGTGCAGCTACGACGATTTGGCGCGAGCTATCGGAAAACCAGGTGCGCAGCGCGCCGTTGGCCGGGCCAACGGCGACAATCGCCTGGCCATCGTGATTCCCTGCCATCGGGTGATTCGTGGTGACGGCAAACCGGGTGGTTATGGCGGTCTGGTTTGGCGAAAACATCGCCTTTTGGAACTGGAAAGTCCTTCCCGGCAAGTGTCGTTTCACTGGTATTCTCGCTAGAATTGCCGGAGACGAAACTTTACCCGCTGGGAGAAACAAAATGGACTCACGCGCGGCCATCAAGGCCTCGATCGATATGGGCAAGATGATCTCGATGGCCTATCTGGGCGATTTGACCGACGAAGAGATGATGCATCGACCCCATCCGCAATGTAATCACATCAAGTGGCAAATCGGACATCTGATCGCTTCCGAGAACCAGATGATTAACGGTTGCGTCCCCGGCAGCATGCCAGACCTGCCCGCAGGATTCGCTGAGAAATACACCAAAGAAACCGCCACCGTCGACGATCCTGGCTTCTTTCATTCCAAGGAAGAGTTGATGCAGGCGTTTGAACAACAGCGTAACGGAACGCTGGCGGCGCTGGACAAATTGTCTGATGAGGATCTGGGCAAATCCTCGCCCGAGGCCATGCAGGCCTATGCACCCAACTGGGCAACAGCATTTGTGATGCAGGATTCACACTGGGTCATGCACGCCGGGCAGTGGGCCGTGATTCGCCGGCAATTGGGTCGGCCGCCAATGTTTTAGTCCACGCGTCAGCCTTCGACATTTCAGCCGATCTGAATATCGAATGTCGAACAAGGAATGTCGAATGTCGAAGTATTTCGCAGCTGGAGCGATGATTTTCTCCGCCGCGTTGACCTTGATAAGTAGCGTGGTCGTATTCCCGACAACGACCGATGCCCAACAAATTTACGTTCAGCGCGGGGCTCCGATTCCCCTGTTCGACGGCCATTCCACGGCGGGCTGGAGCAAGGCCGGCGGCGAGCCACATCCGGGATGGATTGTCGAGGACGGGACGTTACACCGTGCGGCGGGTGGCGGCGACTTGTATCACTATGCGACGTTTCGCGACTTTGAATTGCACTTTCAGTGGAAGATCGCTCCGGGTGGCAACAGTGGCGTAAAGTATCGGGTGCGCAAGTACGGCAACGCACAACTTGGCTGCGAATATCAGTTGCTGGACGACGAAGGTGCCAGTGAACCCAACAAAGCCGCTTGTCTGTACGACGTTTATGAAGCTCATCCCGCCAAGCGGCCCGCGGCAGCCGACGTCTGGCACCGCGCAAAGATCGTGGTTTGCGGCAACCGCATCGAACACTGGCTGGATGGCGTGAAGGTGGTTGATGCCATAACAGGCAGCCAGGACTGGGATGAGCGGGTAGCTCGAAGCAAATTCCGTGACCGCGAAGGGTTTGGCGAAAACCGCGAGGGGCGCATCTTTCTTCAGGATCACGGTAACCACGTGTGGTTCCGGCACATCGTGCTGATTCCGCTGTACTGTGACGTGTCAACGCAGCCGGTCTTCGTGCAAACCGCCTGTCCCTGTCCGGTGCCTCGCGGTTGCTGCCCGCCCGCCTGTTGCCGGCGTCGTGGTGTGCGGTGCCGATAACCGCATGAAATCGGTTTTGGCTTGCTTGCGCAGCGAGCGAGGATCGATTATGATTTCTCCAAATTCCGAACCCTGCACAAATTCAGCCTGGGACGCGCGAAACCAATGTCTGACAATGCCAACAAGGAATCGGACCTCTCCGACGCCAGGAAAAATTCCGGACTCATCGACCGGTTTTTGAACTTTATCGAAGTCGCCGGAAACAAGCTGCCGGATCCGGCGATTCTGTTCCTGTTGTTGTTGGTGCTCGTCTGGATCCTGTCGTGGCCGCTCTCTTTGATGGATTTTGGCGCCACTCACCCGATCACCGACGACCCGATTGTCGTTGCCAATCAGGTGAACGGCAGTGGTATATCCAACTTGCTGACGTCCATGGTACGTACCTTTGTCAACTTCGCGCCGCTGGGGGTGGTGTTGGTGGCACTGCTGGGCATCGGGGTAGCGGAGCATACGGGTTTGATCAGCGTGATGATCAAGTCGGCGCTCAACGTCGTGTCCAAATCATTGCTGACACCGGCGATCATCCTGGTAGGGATCGCGTCTCACTATGCGGTGGACGCCGGATATGTGCTGGTGATACCGATCGGTGGCGTCGTTTTTTATGCGGCCGGGCGGCATCCGCTGGCCGGGATCGCTGCGGCATTTGCCGGAGTGTCGGGCGGGTTCTCGGCAAACTTTTTCATTCCCAGCGCGCTGGATCCACTGTTGCAGGGATTCACGCTGGAGGCCGCACAGCTGTACGACCCCAACGTTGAAGTCAGCATCGTCAACAATAATGTGTTTACAGCAGTGTCCACGGTGTTGATCGTGCTGGTGGGCTGGTTCATTACGGACCGCATCGTCGAGCCGCGTGTTCAGCAACTCAAGGTGGACGGCGATCCCGAACACATGCCCAAGTTCGAGGATGTAAAGCCCGAGGAAATCCGCGGCATGATCGCCGCGTTTGCCTCCGTGATTATCGGCGTGGGGATCATGATCTGGTGGGCCTGGCCCCTGGATTCGGTGCTGCGGTACCAACCTGCCGAGGGCAACCCTTTCGCCGTCACGGCTGTGGAATTGCCTGAGGGACTGGAAATTGACGAAGCGAATGGCGCGATCAGCGGCTCGTTGGGTGACGCCGACTCGGCCGACGTGACCATTACGGTCGAAGAAGCTCCCCAGGAAGAAGATCCCAATGCGGGAAGCTTGTTGAACTTCCAGGCACCACTGATGCGTATGATCGTGCCGCTGATCTTTCTGTTTTCTGTGGTCCCGGGCATCGTGCATGGATATGTGGCTGGCACGGTCAAATCACACAAGGACATCGTCAAGGGAATGACCGCTGCCATGGAAACGATGGCCTATTACCTGGTGCTGGCCTTTTTCTGTGCGTTATTTATCTGGATGTTTGACCAGACGCACATCGGTTTGTTGCTGGCGGTCAAGGGTGCCGGATTCCTCAAGTCGCTCGGACTGCCCGGCGCCATCACGATTTTTGGCATCATCATTCTGGTCGGCCTGGTGAACTTGCTGGTCGGTTCGGCTTCGGCCAAGTGGGCCCTGATCTCGGCCGTGTTTGTGCCAATGCTGATGGACCTCGGGATTTCGCCCGACCTGACGCAAGCGGCCTATCGCGTGGGTGATTCATCAACCAACATCATTACGCCGCTGATGCCCTACTTCCCGCTGGTCGTCGTATTCTGCCAGCGATATGTGAAGGACACGGGCATCGGTACCCTCGTGTCGATCATGTTGCCGTATAGCGTTGTCCTAATCGTGCTGTGGTCGGTGCTGCTGATCATATTCTGGGGACTGGGCATTCCGCTGGGAACCGACTCCAATTATGTCTACACGCCACCGGTAGGCTAGGTTCGGTGTATTAAGACTGTTGTCAACAAAAACACGAAGCGCCAGCGAGTGAATCACAAACGCCGGAAATACACTCGCTGGCGCTTCGTGCTCGTATTCGTCACACAGAACCTAGAAATCCCCGCCCCGGGAGTTGTAATCGATCAACCAGGTGATCAACGCCTTTAGCTGCGGTGAGGGTAGCCATAGATCAAAACCCAGTCGCTGGATCTCGATGGTCGCTGAAAACGAGACGAGCTGTTCAGTGTCCGTGTAATCGAGGTCACCCCTTCCCAGATCGAAAACGCGGATCAGATTTTCCGGACACAGGTGCAATTCGATTTTGCGACTGGGGTCGAGCTTTTCATTGGAAGCCACAATCGCCGGGTGCCCGGCGAGCCCTGTCGCACCTGTGTTCAGATTTTCAATCGCGGACTTCAGGGCCGCATCGTCCGAGCCGATCGCCATCACTACATGTTCGGCCAGGACAACAAAGCGAATCGTCGATGCGTTTTCTCCCAGCATGCTGCGTAGATAATCACGGTATTTCTGCGTCAATCGGTCGGTGTCAATTTCCAGTACGTCAACTGGCAAGTTATCGATCAACTCGGCCGCAGGTTGAAACCGAAAACCAATGGGTGGCAGCTCGTGTTCCTCGGCATAACGTCGCGCGGCAGCGTCCGCGAATTCAACCAATCCAGGTAGTTGCGACATGAAGGCCTGCGGATCCCGGACGCTGAAAATCGTGACTGCGGACAGCTTCCCGTTTGTATCATCTGCGCAGCGATACAATCCGACGCGTGTCGCCGAGAGTTGCTGCCAGATTTGGCCAAACATCTCGTAAAACAGGGCCTTGTCCTCATATCCAAGGATTTCCTGATCGGGAGAAATGCGTTCGAGGATCAGGTTAAGTACTACCTTGGCGGCATCGACGTTGCGACGGCCGTCTCCTCGAGCTGCAAATGCCGCCAGAAACCCTTCGTCCGGCAGGTGCTGCACATCGCATACACCATCGCCACCACGAATGGACTCGATAAACTGCAGTGCCTGGCTGTCAGTCACTTCGTCGCGAAAAAACGTGGTGTAGCTAATTCGGATGCCATCGGTCAGTTGCACGCCAGCCACGCCAAAATCCAGTTCCTCGATGGCCGCGGCCAGGTCACGGGTCAACTCCGTCGATGACTCCTCACGTGACAGCGATTCCACCATGGGAACAAGTCCGGTTACATCCTGAATCGTCGAGCTGATGCTGCCGCCACTATCACGCAAATTGAGAAACAACACCGCATCCTGATCGGCGAACTCGTCCTGATACTGCATGCCGAGTCTCGAGGTGAGCGACCCGTCCAGATCAAGGTTCAAAAGTGCGCGGGGTGATTCACTGGCGTACAACAGCCCGTTGCCGTAACGCATCGGCGCGAAGTCAGCGTCTCCCTCGACCACACTGCCCGATAACAACTTGTCTTCGGATATGCCCAGCTCGGTTGCCAATGCCTCGGTATCACGGACCGGATATACCGAAACCGTCGGGTAGTCCCGGACGCCTTCACGAATCTCAACCGGCATTTCAAAAATTCCGCCAGCCCGCGTACGATCCACCAGCCGGCCTATATCCGATTCGGGTGAAGTATCAAAGCCCGCCCACTCGTAATAGTACTGCAGTACATAGGGTACAAACCCTTCCAGGCCCGGGTAGATTTCGCGGACCAGATCCCGCAGCTGCGGTTCCAGTTGATCAAGCTGCTTCACCGCCATGGCTGCCTGGGCATTGATCGGAATCGCATCCAGGGCACTGGATTGAGCCAGCGCGGTTGTGGCAATACAGCACAGAGCCGTGGTGCAAAGAATTGTTTTGAAGTTTGACATGGTTGTGTCGGAGTTGAACAGGCAAATGTAGATCCGTCGAGCCTTTATACCCGACTGACCGGTGGCCACGTTTCAGCCAACGCAACAAACAAAAGAAAACGGCCCTGCAGCATGCAGGGCCGTGAAATAAATCGATCTCAAAAAGATCTACTTCCAGTCAGGAATCTTGCGGCCCTGGGTCCATGGGGCGCCGGCGTCGTCCAGCTTTTCGTGCAAGGCTGGCACGTCGGTTTCCAGAACCTCCTGCAGCGTATCGAGAGCTGCGGCGAATTCCTCATCAATGATGTCGTACTGGGCCCGATGCGTCCCGGTTGGCCCTTCGTAGGAGCCCATCGCTCCAAACACCATCGTGCGAATGCGACTGGCGAAACCAGGATAGGCGGATTCATTGCGACGCGATTTGGTCGGGTCGCCATTAAATTTCTCCATCACATCCATCAGCTTCGTTTGCACTTCGCGTACTTCATTCAGCATCGCCGGATCCAGTTCGGGAGTGCTGTTAATCACGTTCTCCATGGCGTCGAGCTGTTCCTCGGCTTCGTTGGCCAGCGAACTGGCAGCATTGACCGCCTGGGCCAGCTTGTTGGCCTGTTTGGTGAACTCAATGATCTCGGCGCGATCAGGTTCGCTGAAGTTCTCAAAACCGAGCGGTTCGATCTCGAACTCGGTGGCGGCCGCCAGTTCGGTAATCTCGCCGTCGACCATTTGGGAAATCTCAACGGTGTAGGTTCCAGGTACGGCCAGCGGGCCGCCACCGCCGCGTCGACCACCGCCGGACGCATGTCGCATGTCCCACTGGGTACGATGCAATCCCTTGGACGTGCTGCCTGGCAGACGTCGGACGACGTTGCCTTCACCGTCCCGAATGGTCAGCCAGACGACTGGAG
>JBPCVB010000424.1:0-6744 GCA_051010855.1 Pirellulaceae bacterium
CCGGGAAACCGGATGGCAGTTGGCGGTGGGTCCCGGCCCGCCAAAAACTCCGGATGGCTTCTCGCGAGGTTGTTCCAGCACAGCAACACGATGGCATGGCCCTGTAATGTTGATCAGGGCGATTGCCTGACGCTGTGACAAGTAACAGGACGCTTGTCGGCCCGTTGATCGTCCCGACGACCAACATCCGGCAGGCAGAATGTCGCGGACACTGCGGGCGGCGATCGTCACCACTTCATTCCGCCCTGTCGCGTGTGATCGGAATCTCTCACCGCAGGCCAAAGGACTTCTTTGCCTTGTTACGCCTCCCGTTGCCAATCGATACCAAGCAACTCGAAGCGTTAGCGAGGGCTTTGCTTTTACGGTCCCTCGCTAACGCTTCGGGTTGCTTGATACGATTCGCGACTTGCCGTGGATCCTTTTTCCGTGTTTTTTGTGAACCGATGCACGCCAATTTGATCCTGTTTTCAGACTACCTGTTTTCTCGACAGACTTGAGGCAACCAATTCACAATGATCCGACGTTACCACATCGACGCCAACCACATCGGTTTGCTGTTTCGTGACGGCGCATTTGTACGCTTGCTGGATGCAGGTCGGCACTGGGTGCTGGACCCATTTGGCCGCGTGCACGTGTTGATCACGTCGCTGCGTGATGTGGTTTTCCCGCACGAGCAGCTTGACGAAATTGTCGCTTCGGGCATTTTGAAGAACCGCGCCGTTGCGCTCGACTTGCGCGACTACCAGCGCGCCCTGTTGTGGATTGATGGCCGCTTTGTCCGCATTCTGCGACCAGGTGCGTACGCGTTGTGGACGATGGTCCGCGACGTACGTGTGGAAGTGATCGACGCTCGGGAAACGCGGTTCCGTCACGACGAATTTGCCGTGATCACGCGCTCAAACGGCGCGGAAACGGCACTGGACGTCTGCACGGTTCAGCGTGAACACGTAGGTGTGCTGTTCGTCGACGGTCGTTACACGGACACGGTCTTGCCAGGTCGTTACGCGTTCTGGCGCGGCATGGCCGATACGCGACTGGTGGAATTGGACACGCGCGAACAGGCGCTGGACGTTTCCGGCCAGGAACTGATGACGTCTGACAAGGTTACGTTGCGACTGAACGCTGTATTGACGTTCCGTGTGACGGACCCTCGTCGCGCGATCGGTTCAAGCGACAACTTCGCGCAGGCACTTTACCGCGCCGCCCAGATGGCGTTGCGGGAAGTGGTCGGTCAGTACGAACTGGACGCGTTCCTGCAGGACAAGATCTCTCTGGCCAACCAGGTTCAACAGCAACTGGTGGGCCGGGCAGCAGAACTGGGTGCTGAGGTTATCCAGCTGGGTATCCGCGACATCATCCTGCCAGGTGACATGAAGGAACTGATGAACCGTGTCACGGAAGCCAAGAAGGCTGCCGAAGCGAACTTGATCTCGCGGCGCGAAGAAACGGCCGCCATCCGCAGCCAGGCCAACACGGCCAAGTTGCTGGATGCCAACCCAACGTTGATGCGGTTGCGTGAACTGGAAGTCCTGGAAAAGGTCGCCGGTAGCACGAACCTGCGAATCAACCTGGGTGACGGTGGCTTGACGGATCAGCTGTCACAGTTGATCTAGTCAACACTGTTTTGACAAACGACAGGAACCCGAAGCGTCAGCGAGGGACCAATCCCCCGGGGACGAACCAGGTTCCATTTCGTTACAGAAAAATCCAGACGCTGTCTTTCCAGGAAGGCGGCGTCTTTTTTTGTGTTTTTCCCGACATCCCCTGGAACTTCCGTACCCCGGCACTCGTAAAAGAATCAGGCAAAGTTACTTGTAGCAATCGCAGAGGAGATGGTCGTGAAACCCGCTTCGTGGATCCAGCTGTTCGTTCTTATTTCGTTCGTGCTTGTTTGTGTCGGCTGTGCCGAGGGCCCTTCTTCATCGAAACGTTCCGATTCAGAAACGAGTGCTGCAGGCGGAGAATTGCAAGGCGGGCAGGCCTATAAGTTCCGGCAAATTAGCGGTACGGCCCTTAACTTTGACGGAGTCGGGCCAGTACCAACCGCTGAAATGGCCGGCGCAATAACGGCGGATGAGGATGCGGAATCCAGCGCAGGCGAATTCAATACCGAAGCCTACGATGAAATCGTGGAAAACGAATTCCTCGACGTCTTGGCCAACCCGCAGTCAACATTCTCAATCGATGTCGACACAGCTTCTTACAGCAACGTGCGACGCATTCTTAATGACGGCAGCCTGCCACCCGCCGGCGCTGTTCGGATCGAGGAACTAGTCAACTACTTCGACTACAACTACCCGCAGCCCGATTCCTCCCATCCGTTTTCCGTCTCCATTGACGCCACCAGTTGCCCCTGGAACGAACAACATCACCTGGTTCGCATTGCTCTCGCCGGTCGCCAGATCGAAATGGAACGGCGACCGCCCTGCAATCTGGTGTTTTTGCTGGATGTCTCGGGTTCAATGAAGTCGCAGGACAAGCTGCCGCTGGTCAAATCGGCCATGCGGATGCTGACCAAACAGCTCAATGGCGATGATCGCGTTGCCCTGGTGGTTTACGCGGGAGCTTCGGGGCTGGTTCTGCCTTCGACGTCGGCAGGAGAGCAGTCCGCAATTTTTGACGCTCTGGATCAATTGCAAGCCGGCGGATCGACCAATGGTGGCCAGGGAATCGAGCTGGCCTACAAGATCGCCCGCGAAAACTTCATCGACAACGGCATCAACCGCGTAATCCTGTGTACCGACGGCGATTTCAACGTCGGTGTTACCAACCAAAGCGAACTGATCGATTTGATCGAGGTCAGTGCCGAATCCGGAGTCTTCCTCAGCCTATTCGGATTTGGATCCGGAAACCTGAAGGATTCGACGATGGAGAAGCTGGCTGACAAGGGCAACGGCGTATACGGCTACATCGATACGATTCTGGAAGCACGCCGGTTGCTCGTCGACCAGGTCGGAGCGACCCTGTTCACGATCGCCAAGGATGTGAAGATTCAGGTCGATTTCAATCCGGCCCAGGTCGCCGCCTATCGCCTGATCGGGTACGAAAACCGCATGCTGGCCACCGAAGACTTCGACGACGATACCAAGGATGCCGGTGAGATCGGTGCAGGACATCGCGTTACGGCTCTTTACGAAATCGTGCCGACAGGTGTGGAGTCTCCCGCGCGAACAGCTGACGAATCGCGTTTCGTCGATACCGTGGTTTCGGAAGACGCCGATCCGGACACGATGCTGGTCGTGGACTTGCGTTACAAGTTGCCCGACGGAGACACCAGCACAAAATTCACGCGTGAACTCAAGCGACCCGAGATCACCGATTTCGACGAGGCCGCCAGCGACTTCCGTTTTGCTTCCACCGTCGCCGCCTTTGGCATGCTGTTACGCAAGTCCGATTTTGCCGGCTCGCTTGACTGGGACTGGATCGTGGAAACCGGTTCCGGCAGTGTGGATGCGGATCCCAGTGGATTGCGCACCGAGTTTGTGCAACTTGCCCGCAAGGCCCAGGCAATCGCCGAGTCTTTGCAGCCGGTAAGTCGCTAAACTACCGATCGCCAATATCTTTGCGAACTCCGCGACCTCTGCGTTTAAATGAGAATGTCCTGCACAGGCCGCTCATTGTTCAACGCAGAGCTCGCAAAGGACGCGGAGATATTGGCAACGGTCGTTGAGAGTCACACCGCGGGAATTCGCTTCAGTGTTTCCAGCAGAAACTTCCAGTATTTCTGCACGCTGCTGATCTGCACTTTTTCATCCGGTGAATGAGCGCCGCGGATGGTGGGGCCAAAACTGATCATTTGCATATCCGGATAGTTGGTGCCGATAAGACCGCACTCCAGTCCGGCGTGGCAGGCGGCAACGTGCGGCGCGGCACCATACATGTCTTCATATATCTGCGACATCAGTTTGACGATCATCGAATCGGGTTGCGGTTGCCAACCGGGGTACTTGCCGCCCAATTCAATGTCGACATCCAGCAATTCCATTCCCGCCGTAATGGCGCTGGCCAGATCGTCACGTTCGCTGTTGACGCTGCTGCGAGTCAGGTTGCCGATCGTCAGCGATCCGTCCTTGACCAAAACCCTGGCGAGGTTGTTGGAGGTTTGCACCAAATCCTCGACCTCCGGAGACATGCGGTGGATGCCGTTGGGACACAGATACAGCACACCCATCAGCGTTCGCTGCAAATCTTCCGTCAGGACGTTGGTTGGTGCCTCACAGGATTCCATCTCAATCACTGCGTCCGGGTCGGTCGATTTGTATTCCTCGACGATGACGACCGCTTCCGCTGCCAACCAGTCAGTCATTGAGTCCTTTTGCGACTCTGGAACAGCGACCACGGCAAATGATTCGCGTGGAATCGCGTTACGCAATCCGCCGCCATCGATCTCGGCAATCCGCAAGCCAAACTGCTGAGCTGCCTGCCACAGAATGCGATTCATTATTTTGTTGGCGTTGGCGCGGCCGAGGTGAATATCGACGCCCGAGTGCCCTCCCTTGAGTCCCTGCACCGCGATACGGAAACCAGTCATGTTTTGCGGTGTTGGTACACTGCTGTAGTTACGAGTCGCGGTAATGTCCACGCCGCCAGCACACCCGATGGTCAACTCGTCGTCTTCCTCGGTATCCAGATTCAACAGAACCTTGCCATGCAGCATGCCGCCCTCGAGTCCCTTGGCACCGGTCATTCCGGTTTCTTCATCGATTGTGAACAGGGCTTCCAGCGGCGGATGTTCGATCTCATCCGAGGCCAGCACGGTCATGATGCTGGCTACGCCGATGCCGTTGTCAGCGCCCAGCGTGGTACCACGCGCTTGCACCCAGTCGCCGTCGACCTGCATGTCGATGCCTTGGGTATCAAAGTCGAAATCTGTGTCGGAATTTTTTTGGTGCACCATGTCCAGGTGCGACTGCATGACAATCGGCAACCGGTCCGCGTGACCAGCCGAGGCGGGTTTGCGAATAATCACATTTCCCACGTCGTCGACAACCGTTTCCAGCCCCAGTTGCTGGCCAAATTTGCTGGCAAATTCGATCACCCGCTCTTCCTTTTTGGATGCCCGCGGAACTTCGTTGAGGTCCGCGAAGTGGTTCCAAACAGCGGCTGGTTCCAATTGGCGTACTTGTTCACTCATATCTGTTTGCTCGCTTACAGTGGGCTGATCGAAACTGTCTTTTGACTCTCCTCCGAAATTCGGCAGTGCCCCAAATGACGGCTGTGTGTTAACTTAACCCTTCCCACAGCAAAAACAAAGTTTCCAGTCAGAGGAGTCATCTCGTGAAGCGTATTCACTCGTTGTTTCGGCCAACCTGTTTCATGGCACCATGCATCATTCCGGCCGTGGTGGCTGTGCTGGTCGTCAGCAGTGGTTGTGACGCGCAGCCATCCGCCACCGCCGAAGAGAAGGCCGCGAACTTTGCTTCCGCACCCGCCGGCGAGGCCAGCGAACTGATAGCCGGACCGTGGAATGCCTGGCGTGGTCCCAATCACAACGGCGTAACGATTGACCAGGCACCGCCCGTGCAATGGGACGATACGCAAAACGTGGTCTGGAAAGTCCCCCTACCGGGACGCGGGCATGCTTCGCCAGTTGTCATCGGCGACCAGATCATTCTGGCTACCTCCGACAAGGCCAATGAAACCCAGTCCGTAATCAGTCTTGATCGGACGACGGGTGAACAGCGCTGGCAAACCGTGGTCAACGAAGGCAATTTCAATCCCAAAATCTTCCCCACCAATACACATGCTTCGTCGACTGTGGCCAGCAACGGAGAGCAACTGTTTGTTGTTTTCAATAACAACGAGAGCGCCCAGTTGGCGGCACTGGATCTGGAAGGCAACTTGCTGTGGGAAAAGAAGGCTGCCGATTTTGTTCCCAAGCGTTACCAGTTCGGGTTCGGTTCATCACCGATCGTGTACGAGAACACCGTGATTGTGACCAGCGAATGTGAGGACGACGGCAGCATGGCGGCATTCGACGTGGAGACTGGTGACGAAGTGTGGCGTGTGGCACGAACCGGCGCCACCAGCTACTCCACTCCGGCCGTCTGCAATGTGGCGGGCAAGGAGCAGCTGATCCTCAGCGGTGATCAGTCTGTGGTTTCTTATGACCCCACCAGCGGTGCCGAGCTGTGGCGGGTTGCTGGTCCCTGGTCGGTGACTTGTGGCACGGCAGTCTGGTCGGATGATCTGGTGTTCGTCAGTGGCGGATTTCCGGCTCAGCGCACCATGGCAATCCGGGCTGACGGCTCGGAAGAAATCGTATGGGAAAACAATGCCAAGTTTTACGAGCAATCGATGCTGTACCACGACGGCTACCTCTATGGTTTGGCCGATACTGGCGTGGCCTATTGCTGGCGAGCGTCGGACGGTGAGGAAATGTGGAAACAGCGATTGGAAAACAAGGTGAGTGCTTCGCCAGTTCTCGCGGGTGACCACATCTACATCCCGGTCGAACGCGGCACTGTCTATGTTTTTAAGGCCAATCCCGAGGAGTTCGAGTTGGTGGCTGAGAACAAGGTCGGTGACACCCATTACGCCACACCCGCCTTTGACAACAACCAGATTCTGATGCGAATTGCCGCGAGTGAAGGAGACGTCAAGAAGGAGTGGCTGTACTGCATCGGCAGCGAATAAAAACGGGTTGGGAATGAACCCCCCTTTGCAAAAAGGGGGGAACTTGAACACGCCCCTTTGGGAACTTGAACACGCCCCGTTTTCCAAAGCAGGGAACTTGAACCCTCC
>JBPCVB010000425.1:0-8588 GCA_051010855.1 Pirellulaceae bacterium
GACGATTGCCTGAAGCTGCAAGCCAACAGCGAACCTGGCAAGCTGCAAATCATGACAGTGACTTACACGGCTGGTCAGCAGGCTGGCCAGCATCGTTGCCAGGCGACAATTGTCACTGACACAGGCCAGGAAGCGACCATTCTCAACGCGATCGCTATCGTCGAACAGCTCGAAGAGAATGATCCGCAGGCGATTATGGCGTCCGACAACAACACGCCCTAAGCGAGACCACTTGCAGTTCAATGCGCTAGCCCTCTCCCTCGCGGAGAGGGTGGCTGGACTTCGAAAAAAGGCCAACCGGGTGAGGGCGAATAAGACGCTTTTCCAGAGTAAGATTCCAGCCCTCATCCGCCCCCGGGCACCTTCTCCCCGAGGGATAAGGGAGGGGGCAACGCCCCCCTCTAGCGCCCTACCTCAACCAGCGTTCGTCCGGCGATACCACCTTGCAGGATTTGCTTGACGGCCTTCTCGATTTCACTCAACGGCGTGACGCTAGCCAACGCTTCTATGGCGTCCAGTTTCAAATCGCTGCCCAATCGCTCCCATAAACGGATCCGGAATTCGCGTGTGGCATTGGCCGAGTCGATACCCTGCAGACAAACCCCACGCAAGATGAACGGATACACGGTCAGGGGCAATTCATGACTGGCAACCAATCCACAAGCCGTCACACAACCGCCCGGTCTGGTCGATCTCAAAAGCGTTGATAACGGATTGCCGCCAACGGTATCGATCGCGCCCGCCCATTTGGCAGAGAGTATCGGTCGACCACTCTGATCATCGGCCTCTTCCCGAGAAATGACTTCATTCGCACCTAGATCTTTCAGCCATTCCGCCCGATCCGGCTTGCCGGTCACAGCAACAACGTGGTAGCCAAATTTGTGCAACAGGCAAACGGCAACGATGCCGACTCCGCCGGTCGCGCCAGTGACCACAACCGGTCCATCATCGGGCGTGACGCCATGCTCCTGCAGCTTTTCCAGACTTTGGGCCGCCGTGAATCCGGCAGTTCCCAGAATGGCGGTCTCTCGACCAGTTAATCCTGGTGGAACTGGAATGCACCACTGGGCCGGCACATGAGCCAACGTCGACCAGCCGCCCCAGCACCGCGTCCCGAAATCCGCTCCGCTGACGATAATCTCGTCGCCTTCCTTGATCAGCGGGTTTTGCGATTCGATCACCTTGCCGACCGCATCAATGCCGGGCACCAGCGGCAGCGACAAGGCCACGCCGGGATGTCCCTCACTCGCCAAACCGTCCTTGTAGTTTAACGCTGAATACTCGACGTCGATCAACACGTCGGCGCCGGGGGTCTCCGCAAGCGACGTTTGCTGAATCCCGCGCGTGAGTTTGCCGTCCGATTTATCGACAACGAAACAGTTTGCAGTGTGAGCCATGTAAACAATGATCCGGAAATCTACAAACGGATGTCATGTATCGCGAGAGATGATACCCGGCTGAACATGGCTTCAACATGGGGCTTGCTGTAAAATAGGACTGTGAATGAATCAACGGGCTCCGGCAACCGCATGGAATTTGAACGCACTCAATCACTCTCCGACGCCACGCGTCCGTTGTACCGTTGTCCGTGCGGCAATGATCTGGAAATCGATCCGGAAAAGGGCGGCATGTGCAGCAAGTGCCAGCGCGTCGTTCCCGCCAGCGTGACGCTGTCGCCGCTTTCCCTGACCAGGACAATGTCCTCACTTGGCGATCATCCTACGCCAGCGGAACATTCGGCAGATGATCAGGACGAATTCATCGGCATGAAGCTGGGGCACTTTGAAGTCATCGAGCCGTTGGGCAAGGGTGGAATGGGACACGTTTACCGCGCACTCGATACGTCTCTGCAACGTTATGTGGCGGTCAAGGTGATTCAGGGATCCAGCAATCGCGAACTCGACGCAGCCGGGCAACAACGCCTGATGCACGAAGCCATTGCGCAGGCCCGGGTCAATCATCCCAACATCGTCACGATCTACTTTGTGGGACGCGAAAATCACATACCGTTTCTCGCCATGGAATTGATCGACGGTTACGACATAGCCGAACTGATTCAGCAAGGCGAGATTCCCTACGAGACTCTGTGCTGGACGGCCATTCGCATTACGAACGCGCTGGACACCGCAGGCCAAATGGGAATTGTCCACGGTGATATCAAACCGCAAAACCTTATGATGGTCTCCAATGGCAACGTCAAGCTTTCCGATTTCGGTATGGCCACGCTGGAAGAAGCCGACCAAACGGGAACCATTGGCGGCACTCCCAACTATCTCGCTCCCGAGTTGTTGACCGGCGGCAGTCCCAGTATGCAATCCGACATGTATGCGCTGGGCGTGACCCTGTTTGAAATGACCTTTGGCCGTCTGCCGATTCAATTGTCCGGTACCACGCTGGGACACTGGTCCGCGATTCACAGTTCGGCGGAAATCTCCTTTCCCGAGCCCTGGCCCGATCATTTACCCGATCGCTGGAAAACGGTGCTGACCAAATTGCTGCACAAGGATCCCGGGCAGCGATATGGCAGCTATGAGGAATTGGGCCAGCAACTGCGCGCCATCTTGCCGGGGCCACGAGTGGCTGCGCGCGTCGTTCCCCGCGCCGTAGCCTTCGCCATCGATTTTGCAACAGTCGTCCTGCTGGCAGTCCCAATTCTGTTGCTGGTTCAGGCGTTACAGGTGTTTATTCCCACCGGGAACCTTGGCAATCTGTTTCTCGCTCCATCGCTGGTGATCTACACGGCCGTCGTTTACTGGTGGCGGCAATCGTTAGGGCGGGAGTTAATGCATGTCAAAGTCGTCAACCAGTACGGACTGGTGCCAACACGCCAAAACATGCTGCTGCGCTCGCTGTTGCGCATGGCAGTCATTTGGTGCGTCCCGATTGGCGTGCTGCTGGGCGTTGTGATTCCCCTGGCCGAGTTCCTTGTTCCTGCACTCGGCTTGCTGTTTCTTGCTTGCGACGCCATTTACGGCCTGATGTTCCGCGGCAGTAGCCTGCACGACAGGATCATGGGGACGCAGGCGATTGTTGGTTCGGACACACATTAGCAAGCTGCGCTCACAACTGCTGTCGCTGCTGCGCAAGCTGGACTGTTTTGCCCTAATTGCCTGTTCCCTAAAACCGGAAATCTTTCCGGAATCGATTCAATTCCGGTGAACGGAATGGTCGATGTCCCGAAAGAAGTCTATTTCGGACCCCTCAGGCAGAAAGAAATGCGCAAACAACTTACTCTCTCGACAATCGTTTTGGTCGCCCTGATGGCGGCTTTTGTTGCCAGCGAATCGTTGGCTCAGTCCAGTTTCCAGCCGCCGGCAAAAGCGGAAGGTCAGCCCTTCGCCACGCCGCCTCGGTATCTGCCTCCATCAACCGGTGGAGCAGTTCGCCAGGTTAGCTACCAGGAAGAGGATGTTGCCGTACCGGCGATTTTGGGTGGCAACACCGCGCCAGCCGCAGAAGCTCCTGCGTCGGCCGCGCCGGGTGCAACCGACGCACAAAACCAGAACAACTTCACCGCTCCGGCTGGCCAGGCACAGCAGATGCAGCCACCGCAGTCACCTGCACAAACCGGGGCACCAGGGGCTCCTGTGCAACTGCCGCGAATCACGGCTCAGCCTTCGCAGATGCCGGCCACCGGTGAGCCGATGAACGACATGCATGTGCGGCCTACTGCTGCCGCGACAACCACCGATCAAACCAACTGGTTGCGCAGCCAGCCGATCGAAACGGTCGAGACGGAAGCTGCCTTGTCGGAATCCCCCACGACGCAGGAAATGACGGCACCGATCATTCCGGATCCCATCCGCCAGGGTGGTTTGATCCAGTCTGACGGTCCCAAACTGAGTGTGATCTCGATTGGTCCGGATAAGATCTCGATCGGCAAGACAGCTCAATACGAAATTCAGGTACAGAATCGCGAGAATCAGCGAGCCGAAAACATTGTTGTGGGAATCAACTTCCCCGAATGGGTCGAGATTTCCAGTTCGGTCCCTACGACCGGTGCCAAGGAAATTACCGATGGCGAAAGTGATCCCATCGTTGTATGGGAAATCCCCATCGTCGAAGCCGGTTCAACCGAAAAGATCGTGATTGACGTAATTCCCCAGGAAGCGCGTACTTTCGATATCGATGTCGAATGGACCTTTGTTCCAATTCGCGGTCGTGCAACAGTCGAAGTCACGGAACCCCAGTTGAACATTCAGATTTCCGGTCCGACCGATGTGCAATATGGCGAGAAGGCCCTGTATCACGTCACGGTTTCCAATCCCGGAACCGGTACAGCCGAAAACGTCGAGGTCACGCTGCCTGACGCACTGGGTGGAGAACGAGCCGCGCTGGGCAACATCGAACCACAGGAACAGAAGAAATTTCAGGTCGAGTTGATCGCCCGTTCCGCCGGCACCATGGATCTGACGACCACGGTTATGGCTGACGGTGATTTGACTCGCTCGGACAGCAAGGAAATTATCGTGCGTCGCGCCGTGCTGGATGTCCTGATGGAAGGTCCGCCTATGAAATACGCAGGCACAACAGCGACTTACCAATTGACTGTTTCCAACCAGGGTGATGCCATGGCGCGCGATGTTATCGCAGCCATTGCCTTGCCTACCGGTGTCGAATTCGTTTCGGGGATCGACAACGTGGAGCAAATTGATGGCGGTATCCGCTGGAGCGTGGGCATGTTGTCGCCCGGAAACCAGCGCAGCTATCAGATCACTTGCTCGATGGGAACTGCCGGCGACATCAACATCGAAGCTGCGGCAAAGGGAGCCGGTGAACTGGCCGCGACCAACAAAGTCGTTACTCGGGTGGAAGCCGTGGCCGACCTCGTTCTGACAGTGGAGGATCCGAAGGGTCCGCTGCCGATCGGTCAGGAAATCGATTACATGATCAGCATCCTCAATCGCGGTACTCGATCAGCTCGTAGCGTGGATATCGTGATGCACTTCAGTGAGGGCGTCGAGCCCATCAATGCCGAGGGCATCACCTATGAGATCACACCGGGTCAGGTGGCATTTTCGCCGATCGCTCAAATCGATCCGGGCGAAGAAGTGACCCTGAAGGTCCGTGCCAATGCATCGGCCGCCGGATCGCATCGGTTCCGTGCCCAGTTGCTGTGTGAGGAATCCGACTTGCACGAAGTGGCAGAAGGCACAACGCGATTCTTTGGCGAAAACACCACGCCGACCGATATCTCGCAGGACGTGGACATGACCAGCGGCTTTCGCAGGTAATTATCTGTCGGTTCCTTGAACCGTTTCGTTGAGAGAGAACCGTCGGCATTCCGATGCCGGCGGTTTTTTTGTGACCGCTTCACCGTTACCGAGTCAGCCTCGAAACGATATACTGACGGTGTTGGAGCCACCCGCCCAACCGCGTCACAACCCTGCTCAACTTGCTCAATACCCAGCCAAATGTCGGAAAAACCTGAATCAACTCGCTATATCCATTGGCAAGACGTCGCCGAGCAATTGGGTGCTGATAACGCTACAGAAATAGAAGATTATTTTGGCACGGCCCGATTCGAGGGTCCTGATCCGGACGAATCCGAATTACCGCCCCGCCAGACGACCATGACCGATAAAGAGTCCCAAATGAGTTTTAAGTCAGATGCTCCGGGCCCCGACGAGGCCCCGTCTACCGAGACCGCTGAATTAGCGAAGGCCGATCAATCCGCGGATCCCGGTTCCGATCTCGTAATCGACTGGAGCCAGCCGGCAACCGAGCCCGCGCCGACTCCTGTTGCAGAAACAGAAGCAAAAAAGCCAGTGTCAAAAAAACGTTCCCG
This sequence comes from Pirellulaceae bacterium, assembly GCA_051010855.1. Taxonomy (GTDB): domain Bacteria; phylum Planctomycetota; class Planctomycetia; order Pirellulales; family Pirellulaceae; genus CAJQPP01. The sequence goes on from JBPCVB010000425.1 coordinate 5,789, forward strand.
TCCCAGGAAGGCCGTTGAGGAAAGCCCGGCAGCAAGCGCGCCTGCCGATCCGCCTGTCGAATCACACTGGGACGATCTGGCATCGACGCTGGGAGTATCTCCAGATGTTGCGCCCGCAACCCCGCCCCCTGCGGCGTCAGAGTCTACACCTGTGGCGGCAGAGTCCACAGAGTCGGCAAGTCGATCGCGATCCAGCAAGAAACGTCGCAGTCGAAGTGAATCACCAAAATCCCACGATGAGGAAAAGCCCGCTGCCAGTGCTTTTGGAGCTGGCTTGATCGACCTGGAAGCGACTGAAGACGATCGCGAAGAGGACGCGCAGAAGGCAATACTCAGCGAAATGTTCGTGCCATCCGAAGATCCTTCGGTTTACGATGTCGACGATGAAACATCAGCCGCTGGCGATCCGGATGATTTCGACGACGATCAGGAGGATGAGCTGGATGGCGGCGTGATCATCGAGGGCGACGAGGAATTCATCGAATTTGAGGTAGAAGACCTCGAACCAGCCGGGAAGCGGCCACGTCGACGCCCGGCATCCCGCGAGCAATCCCGCGAAGAGTCCGACCGACCAGCCCGCGGACGCCGATCCCGCCGCGACGAAGAGGAGCGACCGGCACGGTCACGAAAACGTCGCGATGAATCGGCGCCCGCCAGTGGCCGTAGCCGAAGTAATGAAGATGAGGAAGAAAGACCCCGGCGCAGGAGACGCCGCCGCAAATCAACCTCAGAGTCTTCCGATTCCAGGTCAACTCGCCCTTCCCGGGCGGCTGAGGCCGATCTGGACGATTCGACCGACCTGGATGATCACGCGGATCGCAAGCCGAAGAAGCTGCCCACATGGAGCGAAACAATTGACGTGATCGTCGAGGCCAACCTGGCATCACGCAAGAAATCGCCCAGACGTCGTCGGGGCGGACGCCCGCGGCGCAATCAGAACTAGGCAGAAACAGGCACCGGTTTGTCCTGCTTTGCATGGCCCGCGCGTTGCAACTGTTTGTCTAGAAACGCAGCATATCAGCCAGCGCGTCCCTGACTGCCTGTGGCTGTGAAACCATCCAGAAGATGGCGGCACCAGCCATTACGGATGCAGCAGAAACCAGGGTCACTCCAAACACAACCGATTCGGCGCGAATATCCCCCAGCTGTTCCCGTAATTCGCGTTCCAGCTTGCGCCAACTCTCGAATCGTTGATTGTCGCCGACCGCTACCAATTGCGAGTTGCTCATCCACGAGCTTCCTTCCAGATGTAACTGAACATCCATCGAGGGCATATGCAGGCTGTCACCCGACCAACGCGACTTGGGATCCAGGCGGATGGCGATGTCAGCGATGATGGGCCGCAACCGCTGGGGACTGAGGTTGTACACGACAAGCCGAGGCCGCATCAGCAGGACAATTAGCGAAACACACAGTCCGTAAAACGCGATCAGCAATAGCCACACGTAGGAACCAAACCGCCCGGCAGCGCTTTCCGGAAAAAACAGTTCCATGGGTCCGGCAATCATCAATCCGGATATCGCAATGCCAATTGCCGCCGCGTCACGTGCTCCCGTTGTGACAAACGGGCGCCGTCGCAAACTGATCAACCCGATCAGCAGAAAATAAACGCCCAGCGGCGCGATCATGATGCAGAAATGCAGTGGGTCCATTGCGAATTCCGTGGCCAGGCCCTCGAATGCAAGGCCTACTCTTCGAGTATATCAGGAATTGGCGACTTCCGAACCGCCGGTTAGCTGCACGATGGCGAACCCGATTACACAGGCAGTCAGGCTAACCACCACATTGCCAACCACATTGCCCAGTGCGGCCCACTGACGCCCGTCCAGCCACAGTGTTAACGTCTCACCCGAAAACGCGGAAAACGTAGTACACGAACCGAGGATGCCTACACCCAGAAACAGGTACAACGAATCCAGATTGCGTTGCAGTCCCACACCCAGCATGATGCCGATCAACAACCCCATGCAGAAACTGCCTGCCGCGTTTGCAATCAGGGTTCCCCAGGGGTAGCTCGTGCCGAACATTCGAACGGTAAGCAACGATATCGAATACCTGCAAACAGCCCCAATAGCTCCGCCGGCGGCAACGAGAAGAAACTTTAGCAGCATGTCCTTGCCTGGTCGTTACCAACAATAAGGAAGCAACCAGGTAAGGTTGCACTCGCCGATTACCAGTGCCTGTTTTTCTTGAACGGCTTGCGCTTGTATCTTGATCGTCGCCGAGATGAACGTCGAAAAAGACTAGACCACCACTTGCGCCGCTGGGCACCTTTCCAACTGTCTCGACGACGCTCCCACCAGCTACGACGTGACGGCTTTTGCGGCCGGCCACTTTCCCGCCCCCGCACAAAATCAAAACGGCCGATTCGGGGCGTGCCGCAACAAACGCAACGATACTGCCCGATCAGGCCGATACCACCCAGCGTGATGACTTTGTAGAAGAACCGATAACCTGCACCCCGAATACTCAAAAAGTGATGCTCTTTTCGACAGCACTTTTTGCAATGGACGCGACACGTAGGTCTCGATCGATTGCCGTCGGAATCGTGCAACATGTCGCTCGTCAATAGTGATAAGAAGGAATAAGCGCCAAATCCATGCCGTTTGACCCGTACTCACGAAAGTGTGCAGGCACATTTCCCCTAATCTTAACCCAAAATTGGCATTGGACCACGTGATATAGGGGTTTAGCGAGCTTGGGGACATCCCATTTTTCGCGGAACAGTTGGCAAGAATACCGCCCTGCGGTTCGACATTTCGGCTGAAGTGACCAAGGTTCCACTGAAAACGCCCAATTA
>JBPCVB010000426.1:0-3425 GCA_051010855.1 Pirellulaceae bacterium
GGTCTGGGTCGAGCGTGAAGAGCCACAATCGCGACTGGCATGCAAGTTCTTTGCAGCGGGCCTGGTCCTGAATGTCGTGTGGATGTTCGTTTTCTTTGGACTGAAAAATCCGGGAGCCGCGGCGATAGAGTGCGTCGTGCTGTGGTTAACCGTATTTGCCACATTCAGCCTTTTCTGGCAACGATTCCGCCTGGCCGGAGCATTAATGCTGCCCTATCTGATTTGCCTGACGTTTATCGCCTACCTGAATATTGTGATCTGGCAAATGAACGCTTGATCCTGTCCGGCAAAGCTGCAATTATTCTGCCATGAATGCAGCGAAAATCATTGCGGACAAACGGGATGGCAAGCGGATTGCCGACGACGACCTTGCTGAACTAGTTGCAGCGTACACTCAGGGCCAGGTGCCCGATTATCAAATGGCTGCCTTTGCCATGGCAGTTTTCTTTCAGGGGATGCAGCCGGCCGAAGTCGTCACTTTGACGCATGAGATGCTGGCGTCGGGCCAGATCATGAAATGGCACGGTTTCGACAAACCTGTCGTCGACAAACATTCCACTGGCGGAGTCGGTGACAAGATCTCCATCACTCTGGCACCTGTACTGGCGGCCTGCGGACTCGCGGTGCCCATGATTTCAGGACGCGGGCTCGGCGCCACTGGCGGCACAATCGACAAGCTGGAATCCATACCGGGTTTTCGAACCGATTTGTCCGTCGTCGAGTTGCAACGTGTGGTCAAGGATGTGGGTTGCGTGATTACGGGAGCCAGTGACGAAATTGCGCCGGCCGATCGCAGACTGTATGCATTACGTGACGTAACTTCAACCGTTCCCTCAGTGCCATTGATCACGTCCAGTATCCTCAGCAAGAAACTGGCGGAAGGACTTGATGCGCTGGTGCTGGACGTCAAATGGGGCAGCGGCTCCTTTATGAAAACACAGGAAGATGCGCGGGAGCTTGCCGAATCACTGGTTTCGGTCGCCACAACAATGGGCGTTCCTACATCCGCGTTGATCACAGACATGAATCAACCACTTGGCCAGATGATTGGCAACGCGCTGGAAGTCAGCGAATGCATCGATGTACTGCTGGATGTCGGGCCGCGGGATATTTTTGATCTCACTGTCCGGCTGGGGGCCGAGTTGCTGGTCGCCGCCAACATGACCGAATCGATTGAGGCTGGCGAGCACAAGCTGGGCGAAATCATCGCGTCAGGTCGGGCCATGGAAGTCTTTGAGCAAATGGTCCGCACCCAGGGAGGAGATATCAATTCCGAACGACGTGTGGCCAAACGGCACAAGATCACCGCACCGGATGACGGCTTCATCGGTTCCATTGATACCGAAGCATTGGGCTGGATCATCATCAGAATGGGTGGCGGTCGTCGAAAGATAGGCGACCAACTGGATCATTCCACTGGATTGCAGATGATGGTCAAGGTCGGCGACCGGGTCGAGCGCGACCAGCCGCTGGTCAAATCATTCTGCGACGACCACGATTTGTGGGATGAGGTCAAGCCAGACTTGCGGGCAGCGATTAAACTGGTCGATCATCCGGTTGATCCCCTGCCTATGCTGGTCGATCGGGTGGCACCCCTGTCCGAATCCGAAACTGCGAACTGACCATTGTCCAGCCCAGCCACTCCTGCCGACATTGCAACATTGATCGAGTCTGCCTGCCGGCAACGCGATGCTGCCTACGCCATTCATTCCGGGTTTGCGGTTGGCGCGGCACTGGAAACGGTGGATGGTCAATTGTTCACCGGCTGCAATGTCGAAAACGACTCGTTCGGTCTTTCCATGTGCGCCGAACGAGTGGCGATCTTTAAGGCAGTGTCCGAAGGTTGTCGCGAGTTTCGCCGCATGGTAGTCGTGGCCACGCCGCTGGCTTCACCGTGTGGCGCTTGTCGTCAGGTGATGAGTCAGTTCTTTGGCGATGGAACCGAAATCATTTCGGTCGATGCCGGCAATGCGGAGTCGCACAAGTTCTGGACGATGAATGAACTGCTTCCGGATCGTTTTCGGTTTGAGAGGTGATTGGCGACGTCTGGTTTAGCCAATTTGCAATTTGCAATGAAGACGCGACGGGTAACGACGCCAGCCATGGTCTTCCCGGCACCTAACGGGTTTGCACCAGTTCAATATCCCTAAACTCGATTTTCATGGGTGGGCCGGTGTGCAGCTGCAAGGCCAGGATGCCGCTGGATTTTGCTTTGCCTTCCTCGCTGTCGATCAACACAGCGGAGGTGATACCGTTGATCGAATGGGACAACCGGTTGCCTTTGGCCGTGACGACGACTTCGTTCCAGTCACCGGTGTTGAGGCCCGCTACATATTCTGCTTCGTCACAGACGGTACCGGTGACCTTCTTTTCGCCCTTTTCATCGATAGTGACTTCCTGACCGCGTTGCACCAGGATTCCGCGACCGCCGCCTTCGTCATACAGGATCCCGGTGTAGTTGTTGCCGGCATCGAAATCAGCCTGATATCCGGCGACAGAGAATTCGCCCTTGTCCTCGCTGCGAAACTGCACGCCCGAGTTGCCGCCAGTCATGCGGTACTTGAAACGCAGTTCAAAATCATCAACGTCGCCACCCTGCCAAATCAGAAATGTGTTGCGCTCGATGGGATTATCGGGCGTTGTCTCGCCAACGATTGCACCATCGACCACCGACCAAAACCGTTCGTCGCCTGACCAGCCCTCGAGTGAGCTTCCATCGAACAGGGTCATCACGGCCGGTTCGGCAGGTGTCTCCGGCGTGTCGGCTGGTTTGTCAGCGGGAGTAGTGTCCTTGTCAGCGCGATTACTGTCGCACCCGCCCGTCAGGCAGATGGTCGCAATCAACAAAAACGCCAGCGTTGTGGGCCGATGATTCATAATCCTGGTACCTCAATGCAAAAAGCACTATTCTTCATGCGGAATTTCGATCTTTGGAACCTCGGACGGTTCCGGGCGTTCCGACGGTGGCTTGAACAGGAACAACAACATGAGTGCACCGAGGAATGCGAGTCCTGTTGGATAGAGAAACACCTTGTTGTAGGCCACTACGCCATCAATCGTGTATTGGTCCTTGATACTGATAAACCAGAAGTTGGCGATGACCAAACCGGCACCCAGAATCAGCAAGTTGAACATGCCCTGGGCACTGGTGCGAATGTCCTTGGGAAAGACCGAGTCCACAAAGATATACAACGTGGCGAAGAAAAACGCGTAGCAAATTCCATGTAGTATCTGGACGAAAATAATTAGCCATTGCCAGTTCTCGCTGCCGAACAGGGCAAATGTCCCAAAGCGAATCGCATGGCCGAGAATCCCGATCACCATCGTGGTGCGCCAGCCCAGTTTGGTCAGCACTCGCCCCAGAATGACCATCGTGACGATCTCGGCGGCCTGACCGATTGTTGTCACGGCCATACTCCAATTGG
>JBPCVB010000427.1:0-3714 GCA_051010855.1 Pirellulaceae bacterium
GCTTCACTAGGCCGTGCCATGATGACGGAAGACGCCATCTACGTACCGCTGAATGACACGATTGTCAAACTCGGGCTCGGTGGCGACGAAGGGGCCGGTGATGTGCAAGCCGAAATGAAAGTTCGTCTGGGAACCGGGGCACCATTAGGCAACCTGTACAGTGATGGCGAAAGAATCTGGGTCGTTGGTGCCAACCGTTTGTACGCCCTCGGCCCCGACGACGGTTCTGATTCCGAAAAGGAAGAAGAGCCCAGCGATAAAGTCGAAAAGGATGCCGAAGCCGCTGAAGACAAGAAGGTAGTGGCAAGGCAAAGAGGCGTCGGCAGCCGTCTCCGGGCGGCAGTTCGCGCGAATCAGGAGGCGGAAAGCGCTAAACAGGAGGCGGAACGCGCTCGCCGGGCAGCAGAGCAGGCCGAAAATGAAAAGCAGGCCGACGACGATGATGACGGAACTCCCTAACCAGTTAACAACCAGCAGGTGAACACTTGAATTCGTTTTGGACATGGCTGCTTGGTGATCAGCAAACGCGCGAGGGGACTCCTCAGCTGCAATGGGCTGGCATGCCGGAATCGTGGGGTGTGTTCGTGTTGATCGCCATTGTGGCCATCATTGCGGCCTTTGTGTTCTGGCTATATACCCGCGAAATCGACACCTGCCCTCGCCCCGTCAAGATTCTGCTGGCCTGCCTGCGTTTCGTGGTGTTGTTGCTGCTGGTGTTGATGTTTTTGCGATCCTCGGTCGTCTTCAAGCAGGTCAACACCATCAAGCCGAACATCGCGGTTCTGCGTGATGCCTCGTTGTCATTTGCCCGCAAGGATAAATACGCGGACGAGCAAGTCGCCGAAAAACTGGCGGCGGCTACGGGTCGCAAGGTCGAGATGATCACAGGCGGAGAAGCAACCCGCGGCCAACTGTTGTACGACGCCATGACGAATGGCGACAACCAGATCCTGAACCAGTGGCGAGAAAAGGGATCGCTGCGGATCATCGATTTTTCCGAGACGGTCAGCACCTCGGGTCTGATGCCCGCGATTAATCCCGAGGCCATCAATGACGAAGCGGCAACGGTGGCCAACGTCCAGTTGCCAACGCTGATTGCTAACGGGCGTGGCACCGATATTTGGCAAGGACTGCGTGAAATGCTCAGCAACACGGGTCGCTTGTCCGCCATTATTTTGACCTCCGACGGCCAGCACAACGGTTCGGAAGATCCCCTGGAACTCGCTTACAAGGCCAGGGATCTGGGCATACCGATCATCACCGTTGGCGTAGGTGATCCGTCACGGCCCAAGAATCTTTCCGTCTCCAAGCTCTATGTTCGCGACCGCGTACCAGTCAATGAACCATTCGAAATCGAAGCCGCCATGTACGTCGAGGACTTTGATGGCAGTCAGATTCAGGTTGATCTGCTGGAACATCCGATTGCCGCCGATGGGACCCAGGAAGCCGGCGTCAGTATCGACTCCGCCAATCTGGACGTGCCCTCCGGTGGCGGCCGTATCCGCTCCAGTTTCCAGCATACTGTACGCCAGCCTGGTACTTTCGCTTACTCCGTTCGCATCGCGGAAGAAGAAGGTGAAAGCGACGTCAAGGACAACCTGTACACATCCGGTCAGGTTGAGATCGTGGACCAAAAAGTCAAGGTACTGTTGATCGCCGGTGCACCCACGTGGGAATACCGTATGTTGCAGCGATTGTTCCAGCGTGACACGAACATCATCCTCAGCGGCTGGCTGCAAACGATGGATACCGACCGGCCCCAGGAAGGCAACGAGAGAATTGCGGAACTGCCCGAAACGCTGGAGGAACTGGGGCAGTATAACGTGATCATGATGATCGATCCCGATCCGGCCCAGTTCTCCGAAGAATGGATTGCCAACCTGAAACAGTTTTGTCGCATCAAGGCCGGCGGGTTGTTTTACATGGCCGGTCCCAAACATACCAACATGTTCGTGACGCTGAACCGGTTGTCCGGCATCCGCGACATTTTGCCGGTTCGCTTTGGCGACGAGGAATACATCGATACCCAGCAGATTTTGTCGACCGCCTCCAATTCGCGGCCCGGCAAAATGTTGATCGTCAATCACAACCTCGGCCATCCGATCATGAGCTTCGTCAACGACTACGAAGAAAATCTGCGATTGTGGAATCTGATGCCCAGCATTTACTGGAGCTTCCCTACGCTTTCGGCCAAACCCACCGCTCTGGTGCTTATGGAACGTGGGGATCAGATTAACGTCGAGGGTAACCAGCCACTGCTGGTCACCGGTCGCTTCGGTCGCGGCAATGTCGTCTACATGGGCTTCAATGGCACATGGCGCTGGCGACGGGTTGGCTTGCGAGCACAGTACTTTGATCGCTTCTGGATTCAGGTCGTCAATTACCTTGTGGAGACGCGTTCGCTGCAAGGTAAACGTCGTGGCATGATCGACACCGATCGCAACGAATACGAGCTGGGCGACAAGGTGACGCTGTCCGCATCCGTACTAAACGAACGTATGGAAGAATTGACGGTGCCCACGATCCCGGCACGCATCCAGTCGGACGAAGGCCGTGTTCAGGACATCGAGTTGAAACTGCTACCCGGTCTTTCCGGCCAGTACGAAAGTTCTTTCATCGTTCAAAACACAGGGTCCTTCAAAATCACCGTGGCACTGGAAGGTGCCAACGACGAAACCGGAATCGAGCCGGTTTCCTACGTCGTGAAGCCGCCCAGTGTGGAATCGCGAGCTTACTGGCTGGACGAAAAACGCCTTCGCGACATCGCCGACGCCTCCGGTGGCAAGTTCTTCACCATCGATCAACTGGACCAGATCGGCGACGTCTTGCCGCAGCTGGAATCGACCACGGAATACACCAGTCCGCCCGAGCCGATTTGGGACGTCAACGATAAATTGCGTTACCTGACGTTCTTCCTGCCTTTCCTGTTGCTGACCATCGAATGGGCGGTCCGCAAGAAATACAAACTGCTTTAGGATCCATTTTATGTCGTCCACGACTGTCGATGCCCATATCCCGCAATCCATTAGCGAACGCTTGAAAAAACTTCGAGCGGCCATCAGCCGGTTTGTACTGGTCGATGGACTTGGCAAGGTACTGGCGATCGTGGTATTGATTGCCCTGGTCGACCTCGGTCTCGACCGCCTGTTCAAGATGGACCTCGCGCAACGCAGCATCATGCTGGCCGTTATGATAGTTGGCGTGGCGGCCGTGATTTTCTTTCGCCTGGTCCGCCCCTTCTCCAAAAAAATTACCGACGACGCACTGATCCTGCAGGTTGAGGGCAAGAACAAGGAATTGCAGCAAAGCGTTATCAGCGCCGCTCAGTTTTCCCGAGGCAGCAACTACGAGCAGCAAGGCGTTTCTCAGTCGATGGTCGACGCTACGATCCGTCACGGCAGTCAGATGGCCGAGAAAGTCAAGTTTGCCAATACCATCGACGCCGGCGCCTATGCCCGAAACTTGATGTTGTTGTTGACCTCCGTAATCGCCCTGGGCGCCATCGGATATGGCGTTGCGAAGAGTGAATTTTGGCGAACCTGGTTCAATCGAAACATATTACTAACCAACGACCAATGGCCACGTGACACCACGCTCGAAATTGAGGGCGTGCAGGACGGGGCCATGACGCTGCTACGCGGCGAAGATCACAAACAGATCGTTCGCGTTAGCGAAACCAGCAAAAAACCCGATGTCGATGTCACAATCGAATTT
>JBPCVB010000428.1:0-4171 GCA_051010855.1 Pirellulaceae bacterium
CCGTGGTCTACTATATCTGGGGCATGCTGGCATGGATGGTTGTTCCATTGCACGCGCCGACAATAAATGCGTTGCCTGCGGAACAGGCCATCGTCGATGCATTGACTGAGCAAGATCTCGAAAGTGGGGTCTTTGTGGCACCGTTTGCGACAAACTCAGCCGACATGCGCGATCCAGAATCCGAGTTTATGAAGAGACACATCGCCGGTCCGATCTTTTCAATTTATTACCAAAAGGAAGGTGCAGCGCCAATGAACGCTGCCGTTCTCGGCATCGGTTTTGTGATCGATTTGCTGGGCGCTTTGTTGGCGGCCTGCTTGCTCTCGAGCATTGGACCATGTGGCCGCAATTACTGGTGCCGAGTTGGATTCGTGGCCGGTCTGGGAATCTTCGTGGCCCTGGTTGGTCATCTGAGTTATTGGAACTGGATGCACTTTCCAGCTGGATACACCGTAGCCTTCATGATCGACGTGACTGTCGGCTGGTTGCTGGCCGGTCTCGCGATTGCCGCTTTCATTCGTCCGCAATCAATTGAAGCGAAGTCGTCTGCCGCGACCGTTGAGACCGAGCCGGAAAAACGTGTTGCACCCGCCGCCGTACCCCAGCCGACGGCTCCGAAACGCAACGACGCAATCAGCTTGCTCGCAACATTGCAACGAGAGGCCCGATTGGTCGATATCGTAAAAGAACCGTTGGCAGATTACACGGATGCGCAGGTAGGCGCTGCGGCACGTGATGTTCTGCGAGACTGTGGTGTTGTCATCGATCGGCTTTTCAAAATCGAGCCCATCCTTGAACAGAAAGAAGGCGCCATTGTCGAAATTCCACCGGACGCTGATTCAGCTCGGTATCGGATCTCCGGCAGTACAACCGGAACTGCGACATCCGGATCTCTCATCCATCACGGCTGGCAAGCCAAACAATGTGAGCTGCCAAAATGGAATGGGTCGAAAGAGTCGGCAATGATCGTTTCGCCAGCGGAACTGGAAGCCAAGTGACTGCTCAATACGTACTCGGCATCGACCTGGGAACCACAAATTCCGTGTTGGCCTATGCGCCGCTCGACAGCGATGCGCCGAAAATGGAATTACTGAAGATCCCGCAACTCGTCGACGAGAATACCGTCGAAGGCCGCACTTCACTGGCTTCTTTTTGTTTTCTCGCACCCGAAGGTCAGCGAGGGAGTTTGGATTTGCCATGGGCCGCGGACCGGGCCTATTGCGTGGGAGAATTCGCTCGACGTCAATCCGCTGAGGGACCCGAACGAACGATTAGCGCCGCCAAGTCATGGTTATCGCATGCTCGAGTCGACCGTCGGGCGCCGATTCTGCCGTGGCAAGCACCGCAGGAAGTGGAAAAAATCTCGCCCGTCGTAGCTGCCCAGAGATATCTTGAGCATCTTGTTGCTGCCTGGACCTCGGCTTTTCCAGATGCGGACATCGGCGAGCAATGTGTTGTCTTGACCGTACCTGCCTCGTTCGATGCAGTCGCCCGCGAACTAACTCGCGAGGCAGCTCTGGCCGCTGGCCTTCCCGACGAACTTGTACTCGTCGAGGAACCACAAGCCGCGCTTTATTCGTGGCTGGCTGAAACAGGTGATCAATGGCGCAAATTCCTGTCTGTCGGAGATCGCCTGTTGGTGTGCGACGTTGGCGGAGGGACGACGGATCTGACCCTGATCGGAATTGAAGAACAAAACGGTGCACTGGTTCTGAACCGGCAGGCGGTGGGCAACCATCTTTTGGTCGGCGGCGACAATATGGACCTGGCACTGGCTCACCTGGTAGCCAGTCAGTTTGCGGAGCAAGGTGTCAAGCTGGACCCCTGGCAGTCCGTTTCGCTTTGGCATTCATGTCGGACAGCAAAAGAAACCTTGTTGGCCAGTGATGGCCCGGAGACACACACCATTTCAGTTCTGGGCCGGGGCAGCAAGTTGATTGGCGGGACTGTTTCTGTCAACGTCGATCGGACGCGCGTGGCTGAACTGCTGACCGATGGATTCCTGCCGCGGTGCAACATCACTGATACGCCTCAACGTCGTAGGGCTTCCGGGTTTCAGGAGTTAGGTTTGCCGTTTGAATCCGACACCGGCATTACACGCCACGTGGCGGCATTTCTGTCCAGTCAATCGGAAGACGCGGCCAACGTTTGCCCAACGCATGTACTATTCAATGGTGGCGTCTTCAAATCGGACACCCTGCAGAGCCGCATGATTGAAGTTATCAACCACTGGGCTGAGGGTGGCGAGTCAACCCAGCCGCTGCCTGGCGTACGTGACCTTGACCACGCCGTGGCATTGGGTGCCGCTCATTACGGTTGGATCAAAAAGCATGGCGGCGTTCGCATCCGGGGCGGTGTCGGCCGTTCCTATTACGTGGGCATTGAGACAGCCGGTTTAGCCATTCCCGGAGCGCCGCGTCCGTTACAAGCATTGTGTGTCGTGCCGTTTGGGATGGAGGAAGGCACAGAGATCGACGTCAATTCCAACGAAATCGGACTCGTCCATGGAGAGCCCGCGGAGTTTCGGTTCTTCAGCTCCGCGGTTCGAAAACAAGACCAACCCGGTGAGGTTCTTCCGCGATGGGACGAGGCCGAGTTGTCGGAGACGGCGCCGCTGCTGGCGACACTTCCCGCTGACGAGTCGGTGAACGAGGCGTATGTTCCAGTCACGTTCCAATCGCGAATCACGGAACTGGGCGTGTTCGAGCTCTGGTGCGTCAGCACACAGAGTGAAGACCGTTGGAAACTGGAGTTCAACGTGCGTGACGACGCTGAGGATGAAAACGGTGGCTGATTCGTCGACAGATTTCGATCCACTGGTCGACAGGGCACCCGCGAGATACGTCGTTGGGATCGACTTGGGTACAACTAATTCGGCAGTCTGCTATGTCGACATGCAAGAGTCTCCCTGGCAAGTGAGATTGCTGGCAATCCCGCAGTTGGTTGCCGCCAATCAAGTTGAATCACGCGACACGTTACCGTCGTTTCACTTTCAATCGCCGCCACAGAATCTCGCGAAAGGTTCGCTTCGCCTTCCCTGGTACACGGACGATCAGGATTGGTGTGTCGGAGTCATGGCTCAGGACGAGGGCGTGAAATCTCCTGGCAGACTGATTGCCTCAGCCAAGTCGTGGCTTTGCCATTCCGGTGTCGACCGGGCCGCAAAATTGTTGCCCTGGCATGGCGCCGCCGACGTTGATCGATTGTCGCCCGTGGACGCCAGTGGCCGCTACCTGGGGCATATCCGCGACGCCTGGAATGCGAAGTTCAAGAAAGACGCACTGGCCGAACAAGACATCGTGATCACGTTGCCCGCCTCGTTCGACGAAGTCGCTCGCGAGCTGACGGTGGATGCTGCATCAATTGCGGAGCTTCCCAATGTCGTACTGATCGAGGAACCGCAAGCCGCGTTTTACGCCTGGGTCTACAAACACGACAAAGAATGGCCTGGTTTGGTTTCAGCAGGCGATACGATTTTAGTCTGTGACATTGGCGGAGGAACTTCCGATTTTACGTTAATCAAAGTGCGGAAGTCGGACGACGAAGCGGCTTCCCAAAGGGTGCAGTTTCATCGAGTGGCGGTTGGCGATCATCTGATTCTTGGTGGCGACAACCTGGATATAGCACTTGCACACCACCTGGAGGCGAAGTTGTCGGGCGATGGAAAGCTGACGCCGCGACAATGGGACGTGCTGGTTCGAAGCTGTCGTCGGGTGAAAGAAACGCTCCTGGGCGAGAATGCTCCTGAGCAGGCTACCGTGAACGTGCCGGGTTCCGGAACCAGGTTGATTGGCGGTGGATTGCAGACGCAGGTCACGCGAGAGGAAGTGCAGGAGCTTCTGGTGGACGGGTTTCTGCCGAGGACTTCAATTTCAGAAATGCCCGTTAAGGGTCAGTCCGGATTTCGCGAGTTCGGTTTGCCGTTTGCCAGCGATCCTGCGATCACCCGGCACCTGGCAGCGTTCCTGAAAGCGCACGGCGAAGTCGCAAATGCAGATAACGGGAATGTGTCCGCTGCCGCTCGCCCTGATGTGGTGTTGTTCAACGGCGGATTCTTTGCCTCGCCGCTGCTACGCGAACGGTCGCTGGAAGTGTTGTCCAATTGGTTCGCTGACCAGTCACAAGACAACTGGCAACCGACGGTGCTGGACAACGACCGGCTCGATCTGGC
>JBPCVB010000429.1:0-8039 GCA_051010855.1 Pirellulaceae bacterium
GATTAAAGCAGACGCTGCAGTAACGCACGTTCTTTCGAACATCTCGTATGGCATCAGCCAACGCGAGCGCTTCCGATTCGTGCACCCGCAAGATGTGATACGCCAGTCGTTCGGCCGATTTACGCCCAATGCCTGGCAACCGAGACAGTTGCTCGATGACATGAGCTACCGATTCGGTAATTTCTGCCACTGTGTCGCCCCACCCTTACTGAGCTGAGGGACCGCTGGAATCGTCCGGTCCGGACTCCCCGTGCGACGTATATCGCTCGATCATGTCGTCGAGTCCGGGCAGCGACAGGCCACCGGTGACGTCCTTCATGGCTTCGACATGCATTTGCTTGGCCTTGGACGAAGCTTCGTTGATGGCCGCTGGCAGCAAATCCTGAATCATTTCCAATTCATTGGACTGCACCAGATTCTCATCAATGGTGACTTTCAGGACTTGACCATGTCCATTGACCTCGACGGTTACCATGCCGCCGCCCGCCGAGCCAATGGCCCGTTTCAGTTTCAATTCCTCGGATACCTCCTCCAGTTTGTCAGTGATGCCATGGGCATTCCGCATTAGTGAAGCGATATTGCCGAGTCCGCCAAGTCCCTTGAACACAGTGCACTCCTGTTGATGAGCGAGTTTTGCAGGGTAATGATGCCGCCAATTTCCGGGTCAGGATGGCCGCCGTCCCTGGTTATTCCCGGGTCGGGGTAGTCTATTGTCAAAAAGCCGGCGAATTTTTCAATCGGAGCTTGTTGATTCATGGGCAACGACCCGACGGTTACCTGTTGAACCCCTCAGGATTTTCCCTTGCGCGGAGGCTGGACATCCGTAATTTCGGCGTCAAACAGCTCCATGGCCGTCTTGATGAACTCCTGTTGTTCCATCTGTTTGACGCGTTGACGCTTGCTGACATGCACCGGTCGGGGAGTGGTTGTCGAATCCTCCGGCCGGTCGGCCAGCTGAAAATCGATTCGGAGTTTCTTGCCGGTCGCCTCTTGCAGGGCCGTTTCCAGACGCTGCCTGGGTTCCGGCCGATTGCACATATCGTGATCCAGCTTCGATTTCAGCACGACCTGCAACCGGTCGTTCTGCAACTGAATAGACTCGAAATTGGAAGCCGCATCAGATGTTAAATCGCCAATTTCCGCCAGCAAGTTGTTCCAGGTCGTGGCCAGATTGCCTGGTTCCAGGTTGATGGCGGTTGCCAAAGGTTGCGGATTTGCCTGGGGCGCTGGCGGTGGCGGCGTCGCCGTTTCAGCGACTAGCTCTTTTTTTTTTGCTGTCGAAGGTTTGGGCACGCTGGTTCGTGAGGCGGACGCCGCAGCGGTTGAGTTTCCGGCTGAAGTTTCGCCGGATTGCAGCTGCCGGATCAAGGCCGGAATTTGATCGATATCCTGCAAGTGACAACTGCGAACAACCGCGGTTTCCAACAACGTGCGCACCCAGGTACTGTGGCGAACCTTGACCAGCGTTTGGTCCAGGACCTGCAACAGCGCGAGGACTTTTTCCACTCCCAGCGAGCTGGCCAACTGTTCCAGTCGCGGTCCGTCATCGCTGGAACTGTACAACATCAATTCATCACTGCAACCAACCAGGCACGCCATGGCATCCCGAAACAGGCCCAGCAACTGTTCGGTAAGTTGCCCGGCGTCGACGCCGGATTCAATGGCCTCGTGCACCTGAGCCAATGCCCCGGCACTGTCCCCTGCCACGATCGCATCGGCGATGTCGAAAACCGCTTCGTTATCCGCGGTTCCGAGCAACGCATGAACTTCTTCAACCGTGATTTTGGACGTGGCGTATGAAAGCAACTGCTCCAGCAACGACTGACTGTCTCGCATGGAACCGCCCGCCCTGCGGGCCAATAGTTCCAAAGCCTGGTCGTCGGCAGCAATCTGCTCCTTGTCTACAATCAAACGCAAACGATCGACGATGGACCGTGTCTTGATCGGCGGAAAATCAAATCGCTGGCATCGCGACAAGACCGTGATGGGAATTTTTTCCGGGTCTGTTGTGCAAAAGATAAATTTGACGTGATCGGGTGGTTCTTCCAGAGTCTTGAGCAATGCGTTGAACGCCGCGCCTGTCAGCATGTGCACTTCGTCAATGATGTAAATCTTGTAGCGAGCCCGACTGGGGCGGACATTGGCGTTGGCACGCAGTTGCCTGATCTCGTCGATACCACGATTGCTGGCTCCGTCGATTTCCAGCACATCCACATCTTCACCGGTGGCAATGCCCTCGCAGATATCGCATTTGCCACACGCCTCGATCGTGGACCCCTGCTGACAATTCAGGCACTTGGCAAAAATCCGCGCCGATGACGTCTTTCCCACTCCCCGTGCACCGGTAAACAGGTAGGCATGTCCAACGCGATTTTGCTCGATCGCGTTTTGCAAGGCTGTGGCTACCTGCGTTTGACCCACCAGTTCGCCAAAGGACTGAGGCCGATAGCGACGCGCGACCACCTGGTATTTGTCAGATGCAGTAGTCGAAGGTGAATTCATAATGGCCGCAGCAGGGTGGTCGGTCAGTCAGGCCCAGCATTCTACCGGCAGCGACCATGGATCGTCCAACGGTGAGACACCGCAAACACTGATTGAATGAACAGCGTTCGACCCGGTAGATTCAGCGAAATGGCGAAAGAAATCGCTGTCGGCCAGAGGGCCCCGCACAAGAGTACCCCGCTTATGGCTGCTCCATGTTTCAGGCCTGACCCGTTTCACGGCTCCCCCTCACGGAGCCCACTGCCCGACAGCGAAAGAAGATTTCCCCAGTTTTACGCGCCGGGCGACTATTCGTCAAACGCACGTGCTGTCAGCGGCACGGGCTCGAACAGGTCCTGATGTTCCGGGTTGGCCAAAATGCCATCGGCGATCCGCATGGCGAGGGCGGAGATGGTTAGCAACGGATTGCATCCCAGCGAAGACGGGATGATGGAGCCGTCCGCGACATACAAGCCCTTGTGGACAGCCGGTCGTCCGTGCTGGTCGGTATACCCGCCGCCGGTTCCGTCAAACACCTGCCCCGCCGCGTTGACCACTCCATCAATCGGATCGTCGGCCGCGGCACAGCCTCCCAGCGGGTGAACAGTCACGAGGTTGTCACCAAAGATCTTCAGCTTCTTGTATTTGCCACCTTCGGCTCGTGCGATGCGATCAAAGGCTTGCCACATCTCCCGGCGAAAACGAGCGTCCTTCAATCCAGGCCAGCGGATGGTAGCCGTGCCCCGGTCAATTTCTATTCGCCCAATCGCACCGTCGTGGCCCATGCCCAGCATGACTCCGCTTTTGTCCAGATCAATGTCCCGCAGAAACATGCGGAACAAATTGGTCGCCGCGCGGGGAATCGCTGCATCCTGAATAAGGAACCGCCGTTCGATCTGCTCGGATTGATTGAAATTCAATGAGGTTTGCACGGTGGGTCCAATACAATCCTGGCGATTGTCATAGGCGCCGACACCGCCGATCTTGCTGCAATGATCCTTCTTGATAATGAATCCCAGCGTGTCGCCGTTTCCGGTCCAGCGGTGGCCCAGTGCCTTGCTCATGCACAGACCTTGTTGACAGGATTTCAACAGGATCTCGGGACTTCCGGGGCTACCGGCGGCGACGATAACCAGTTTTGAACAAATCGAGAAACAGTGGCTGTTCAGTTTCTTGCCACAGCGATCATCGTGGTAAGCCACGTTGAGCCGATAACGGCCATCGAGTTTTTCAATCGTTTGCACTTCCACCTGGGTGTAGATTTCGGCGCCATGGGCTCGGGCAAGCGGCAAATAGTTCATGGCCAGTGTGTTCTTGGCCCCTACGTTACAGCCTGTGATGCAGTCGCCGCACAACGTGCAGGGACGCTGGATCATGCCTTGCGGATTGCGGCAGTCGGCGTCGAGCAACCGCTCGTCGTACATGAGTGACATCGGCGACAACTGATAGAAGCCTTGTTGCGGGTGCAGCACATCGGCAGCCCGGCGACGGGACCTCACCTTGGATGTCATGTCCCACGGCGTCGGCATCAGGTGCAATCCTGCCGTCACGCGTTGGTACCACGGTTCCAGCACGTCACGGTTGCTCAATTCAGCCGGCCACTTGAACTGACTAAACACCTCCGGATCAGGCCTTCTGGTAATCCCGGCATTAATCAGGGATCCACCGCCCAGCCCGTTACCGGTCCACACGTTGACCTCGTTGTTCATGATCACGTTGTGGAGACCCAATGGATTCATGATCGAACGTTTTCCAGGCCCAAAAATCCTGCCCCGTGACTCGGCGCGCAAGCCCTTGCGTGTATCCGGAAAATGACCCGGAGTCCACTCGCGACCGCGTTCGATGATGGCCAGCCGCAGACCCGGTTTTAATCGCGGAGCCAGGGCTGCCGCACACATCGCGGCACCGTAGCCTGAACCGATAATCACAACATCAAACTGCTGGTCCTCGGGCAAGGTCGCCGTATGCAATAACTGTTCAGGCGGGCATGACAACTGGCCGCCAAACGGCTCCATGCTGCGTCGATAATCTGCCGCGGCCCGCCGTTTGAGCGGCGTATCCTTGCTGGTCCGGGAATTGCCCAGCACTTTGAGAATACGCAGATCGACCGGTGGGGCGGCTTCAGCAGACTTGCCACTTGCTGAAACGGTCGCAGCGGCGGCACCCAGCGCGGCCGATTTGAGGACCCGGCGCCGGGTCGGTCGGCCTTGCGCGGAACGATCTGGAGAATTGGCAGGCATAATGGCGACGCGACGCTGGATTCGGCGGGTGGCGAACAAAATCGCCAGATACTTCCAGAATCGTATTTCGGCATGACCCGATCTGAGTCAAAGCAAGCCACATGACGCTTTTGAAAGTCGTTCCGTTGGGCCCTTCGAGACAACCAGGAAAGGGGGAACAACCCAACCTTGCGGCAATCGCCTGATCTGAGGATTGCGCCGGCTTCGCGCGATAACTACGTGCCCGAACCACTTGCCTAGTTGATATAGTCGTCGCGAGCGCCCACGCTCAATTCCAGAGTTTGTGGCTGGCCGTCGCGGTAAATTTCTACTTCGACCGGCAGTTCGGGTTCGGTCATTTCAATAAACCGGAACAGCATGTTGTAGGTTTTTACATCGCGACCATCCCATGTGCGGATAACGTCACCACGTCGCAACCCCGAATATGAGGCAGGTCCGCCACGCGGGATTTCGTCAATGAAGGCACCATTCAGGTCAGGCAACGAAAGCCGCGTCATCTGATCGTGATTGACGGGGCTGGGACGGATTCCCAGAAACGATCGATTGACCTTGCCGTCTCCAATAATCTCCTCAAACACAAATTGGGCCGTGGCGCTGGGAATGGCAAAGCTGATACCCTGAAACTGGTCGCCGTAAATCGATGTATTGATCCCCACCACTTCGCCCAGCGAATTGACCAGCGGACCACCGCTGTTGCCTGGATTTACGGCCGCATCGGTTTGCAGGTATTCGCGAGTTCGATCCAGCGAATCACCACGCTCGCGGGCACTGAGAATACCCGAAGTCACGGTTTGCTCCAGTCCATAGGGGCTGCCAACCGCCCACACCATTGAGCCGACTCGCAACCGATCACTGTCACCCCAATTGGCAGCAAACAACCCGGTTGCGTCGATCTTGATCACTGCCAGATCGGAAATCGTGTCGGTGCCGACCAGCGTTCCCTCAAATTGCCGCCGATCATGCAGGCCAATCAGGATACGGCTGGCACCTTCGACTACGTGTTTGTTGGTCAGCAGGTAACCATCGCTCGACATGATGACCCCCGAGCCCTGGCCATTGCCGCTGGAACCATCCTGCCGGTCCAGCACGCCTTCGGCACGTACACTCACGACGCTGGGCCGGATTCTTTGGGCGACTAGTTCGAATGCCATCGACACATCGTTTAGCGGGAGGCCTTCGAGTATTTCAGTAGCCTTTTCAAACTCAGCCGTTACACGACCCCGCGTGGCCGCATACTGGTATCGCTCGATCACAAGAGGCCCCAGATACCAGGCAGACAGAACCAGAACCATGGTGGCGATCAGCCATATGATGCCGTTGCCAGAATTTCCGGGGGACGGCTCGAGTTGTAAAGAAGGGTCCCCGCCTGACGGCAGCGACAATTTGTCCGAAGCATCTATTCGCTGGTCCATGAAGTCCGGCTCGCTGAATGTCCGCTGTTACGAATCCCGCCTGATGATTCGTGATCGCCCTGCGACAGGATTCAACCATTGGTGCCACATGGGCGCTTTAACCCGATTATAGACCACTTCGCCGATATTGACGAAACCTTGGAAACAACCGGTATTTTTTGTCTGCCTTTTTTTGGCCCTGAAAAAACACGCAAATCGTGACTCGCAAGCGTAGAAACCGGTCAATTTGGTTCGTCATCGCCCAATTCCCGCAAAACAACAAGACGGCTACGAGCCTCGTCCAGCCATGGCCCGGCCGGTGTCAATTCAACAAACCGCTCCCAATGCCTGGTCGCTTGACCTGCCTGACCGGTCGATTCCAGAGCCCGGGCCAGATGGAAATGGACGTCGGCGTAATCAGGGTGGTGCTCCAGCGCGCCAGCAAAAGCTGATATCGCCAGTTCGGTCTCGCCAAGTTCACACAACACACAACCCAGTGCCGCTCGGGCTTCGACCAAAGCCTCGTCCAGTTCGACGGCGGCATAGTAGCGTTCGCAAGCGGCTGCCACTCCGCCCACGCGATACAGCAATTCGCCCAGCCTCAAATTGGTCTTGGCAGTCGCCCCGCAGGCAAAATGCAACGCGCGATACACGGCAATGGCTTCGTGCGTTTCGCCGACTTCTTCCAAACGGTCCGCCATTTCCATGTACTGGTCCGGATGCGTCCACGAATCCGCTGGGATTTCAGGCTGATCCGCAGGTCCAAACGGCAGCACGGCAGGCTCGTTTTCATCGTCCCCGATTGCGTCAGGTCCAGCATGATCAAAATCCAGTCGGCGTTGCCCGCCCGGTTCAACCAGCCCACTGCCCTGTCGCAACAAAATCTGGTTGCCATCGGCAATCATGGACAACTGGGCCAGCGGTCGATCCACATTGGGCAACCAGCGCGCCAGTTGCTGCAGATTTTGCTTGATCGTGGCCAGTGGAATTCCCAAGTTGACCAACGTGGCCAGTTGCCGTGCCGCGGTGACTTCCGCAAAGTCATAATACGGCAACTTGCTGACGTGACTGACCGGTTGAATAAGTCCTCGTCGTTGCCAGCTGCGAATAGTCCCGGCGTCGACCTCCAGAATCTCTGCCAGCATGGCTGCCGTATACAAGCTGTGAACCATGCGGTCATGATCGGAGAAACGCGCCAGCAACTGCCAACGACTGACCAGTTGAACGCGGCCGGATTCCACACGGGCCAACAAGTCCTCATCCAGCCAGTCGGCCTCCTCGCCCGAATCGTGACGCGAATCATAAACGACCATGTCGAGATCCGGGTCTTGTCGGTCGGAGAGGCAGGCACCCTGTTCGCGTAGCAGCTGAGCCAGTTCCGTATCGTCGTTATGGACAATAGCCACGTGCAGGTGGTCGAATGAACCCGGGTGTTGATTCAACGCGAGTGGCGTCGATCCCCCGGTTTCCGATGAGAATTCACGCGGCTCATCCATGGAATCAGCACGTTTGCAATGCGGCGGCCAGTTACGAGCAGCCGTATTGTTCGTCAGCAAAAACAGGTTGTCCAGCCACTAGCTGGGATCCCTCGGCCTGGGTTGGTCGCCGGTACCGACCTGAGGAATCTCAGGCTGATCAAGACGCGGCATGCTGGACAGGTCGTTGGCCTCGCCAGGCGTCAGCGCTGGTTGGCGATTGGCCTCGTCCTCGCCGGAGGAACCGCTGTCGCCCTGCTGTGACGAATCTTCCCGCTCCACTTCACCGACAAACTCGTCGTCATATTCGATGACGGCATCGGCCGGAATGTCGGACGGATCGATTGGCACCAGGGTGGTACGCGGAGCCAGCACGCTGTTCCCGCCGCCCCAGTCGATCGCGGGTCGTTCGCTTTCTACGCGGACCGGCGCGTCCGTGTAACCCTCGGTGA
>JBPCVB010000430.1:0-3576 GCA_051010855.1 Pirellulaceae bacterium
GTGGTCCGAAGGTTCAGCGGTGCTCAATCCGGATCTGGACCTCGGTGCCCAGCCTGTTCCGGCCGGATCGGGAGGAGCTCTTGTCGCTTTGCATCTCTGGCATCGGTTGTTGACCGGTGGTCCGGACGCCTACGGAGAAGTTTTTTGTCTCGGGCAGTTGCCTGACGCCGAAGCAAGGATGCACGACGTTTTGATCGGGCGATTTGATTCCGTGGAAGTCCGGTTTTTGTTTGACCCGGATTCAGGGCGGCTGGTGGCACTGGAATCGTGGTCCGATCCGGAATTTGATCCGTGCGAGATTACGTTTGACGATTTTCGAGACGTCGGGGGCGTGGAATTGCCCCATCAAATGCTGATTCAATGTGGAGATTTCTTCCAGTGGCGATTGCAGGTTTCGGCAATCGAATTGGGAGAAGGCTCCTGACGAGGAAACCGCCGCAATGAAGTTTTGGACCCGATGGTCGCTGATTCTGTTCGTGATGATCGCCATGCAGCCGTGGCATGCGCACGCACAGCGCTCTTTGTCAGAGCTCATCAGTGAAGTGCAGCCACGTATGGTCAAGATCTTTGGCGCCGGTGGGCTGCGTAGACTTGAGTCCTGGCAGAGCGGATTCCTGATTTCTTCTGATGGCCTGGTAGTCACCGTGTGGAGCTATGTGCTGGACAGCGAAGACACGACGGTGGTGCTGGACAACGGCCAGCGGCTTTCCGGGAAGCTGGTTGGCTATCATCCGCAATATGAACTGGCGCTGTTGCGGGTTGATGTTGAGAATCAGACCCATTTTGACTTGGCAAACCCGATTGAGTACGGAATCGGCCAGCCGATATTGGCATTCAGCAATCTGTACGGTGTGGCGACAGGCAACGAGCAATGCAGCGTGCAGGCTGGTGTCGTTTCGGCAGTCACGCCATTGCGTGCCCGACGCGGTACACGGCCGACCAATTATTCTGGTCCCGCGCTCATCCTCGACGCGATCACGAGCAATCCGGGTGCAGCGGGTGGGGCTATCACCGATCGATCGGGACGGCTGTTGGGACTGATCGGTCGCGAGGCTCGTAGTACGACCAGCAATCTGTGGTTGAATTATGCGATACCTGCCGAGCAGGTTGCTGTCGCCGTCGATCTGATCCTGGCCGGACAAACAAGCGATCCCGCACCGATGACCGTTGGTCAAGAGCCGACCGAATCACTGACACCCGGACTGCTTGGTGTCGTGCTTGTTTCCGATGTCGTTGCGCGCACACCGCCGTTTGTCGATTTTGTCGAACCGCAAAGCCCGGCAGCCCGGGCCGGAATCCAGCCCGATGATTTGATTGTGGAAATCGATGGTCAGGTTACCGCCTCGCAACAGGAACTGCGCGAGCATATGGCGAGGATCGATCGAGACCGTCAGGTCTCGTTGACTCTGCAACGGGGCAACGAATTCCTGACGATTACGCTTCAGGCCAAATAGATGACAGGCAAACCACCGATGAACAAGGCTTGCAGACAGTCGAGACACCTCGTTGGGTTGTGGTGGTTGACCTGTTTTTGCCTGATGGCGTCCTGGCATCTGCCGATGCTCAATGCCCAAACCGAACTGGATTCCTGGGACCAACGTGTCATCCAGCAGGCAGTGGCCAACATCAGTCCATCGGTGGTACAGATTGAGACGATCGGTGGCAGTGGTCAGGTTGGCGGAATGCCGGTTCCCGATCAACCTGCTACGGGAACCATTGTCAATTCCGATGGATTCATTGTGACCGCAGCTATTAACGTTGCGCATGAGCCCAATACGATTTTTGTGCGATTGCCTGACGGAACCCGCTGGCCGGCCGACCTGGTCTCCCGAAATCACAGTCGGCAGGTTGCATTGCTGAAAGTCCAGACGACCGAAGACCTTGTTTTTGCAAGTCCTGATTTTGTGCCGCGTAGCCAAATGAAACCAGGACAAACGGCCATCGCCGTTGGGCGTACGATGTCGCTGGAGCAATGCAATCTTTCCACCGGCATCATCAGTGCGACGAATCGAATTCGTGGCCGCGCGATTCAGACAGATGCGAGTATCTCACCCAACAATTTCGGCGGACCACTGGTTGATCTGGACGGAAGAATACTGGGCATCCTGGTTCCCTTGTCGCCACGCGGCGAGTCGGTGGCAGACGGTCTCGACTGGTACGACTCGGGCATTGGCTTCGCGGTTCCTCTGGACGAACTGGAGTTGTTGGCTATGTCGTCCGGCGAGGATCTGCACCCTGGTCGAATGGGGATCTCGTTCAACGAGGATCAAGGCTACGCCAGTCCGGCAATCGTGGCTGAATGTCGTGGCAATTCGCCCGCCGCTAACGCCGGGATTCAGAAAGGTGACGAGATCATTCGCGTTGCCAATGTTCCCGTCGAGCGAGTTAGTCAGGTGCGGCAGGTGATCGGCCCGATGTATGCTGGCCAGGCCGTGACCATGGTTTGCTCGCGAGATGGAAAGGAGTTTGACGCCGTCGTCGATTTGGTGGCCAAGATCGAACCGTTTCGTCACACGATGCTGGGCGTAATCCCCGACCCCCATGACACTTGCCTGATTCAGAGCATTATGGATTCCGGGCCGGCTAAGACAGCAGGTCTCGAGGCCGGAGATCGTATAGTCAAGCTGGGCGGGGAGGCCGTCAACAATGCCGAACAAATTGTGACCCAACTGATTTCACGCACAGCCGGCGATACAGTTGAAGTCGCGATTGATCGAAACGGGGAAATCAAGACGGTCAACCTCGAGCTAAATCGACTGGACGCGCGACCGGTCCCGTCGCGACTCCTGGCCGCTGGCGAGGACGAACCGGTGTTTACGCAAATACGTGTGCCGGAACATGCCAATGAATGCCAAGCCTACATCCCGGATATCGCACAACCTCGGGGTGTTCTTTTGTGGCTGGGTGAGCCAGGTCCTTTTGACGCTGAGGCGGAACTCGAGAAATGGCAGCCCCTCTGTGATCGATATGGCCTGGCATTGCTATTGCCTCGATCGGAGGAAGACCGGGCGTGGCAACCCGGTGAAATGGAGTTTCTTGCCAAGGCGGTGCGGCAGGTTAGCGAAAACCACAATGTCGATCCGCGTCGAATCGCCGTGGGTGGATCGGGCAGCGGCGGAGTGATGGCTTCGCTTGTCTGCATGAGTCATCGTGATTTGTTTGGCGGACTCGTTTTGCTGGAAAGCGGCACCTCACAACGACTGTCAAGCGTCGAATCGGAGGCAATGAATCGACTGATGGTGTTGATGCTCCAGCCCGCTGCGGCTGGCAAGCCAACCCAAAAGCAGTTGGCGGAAAGCGCAAGCCAACTTGACAAGCAAGGTTTCGCCGTGCATTCAGAGACTCTGGACGAGCAGGCAGAGGCGTTGGAGATCGTTTGCGGCTGGATCGCAACGCTTTCACGTTTTTGAACGGGAACTATCCCGGCCAATAGTCGGGTTCACTGGGCAATCGCACAGCAACATCGGCAAACGGCACGGCGAACATTTCCTGTCCCGGCAGGTTGCTAACGGAAATCGCGTTTTTGGTCGCCGCCAGAACCATATCGCCTTCGCTCACAACAAACGGTCCTTCCGA
>JBPCVB010000431.1:0-2664 GCA_051010855.1 Pirellulaceae bacterium
CGCCTGGGTGATCGGGCGTCCATCCATATCCTCGCCGATCGGCAAGTCAAACAGCGTGAGTATCGTGGGTGCAACATCCAGCAGGCTGACACCATGCACCAGTTCGTCCTGACGAATGCCCTCCCCATTGATCACAAACACGCCATGTTCGCGATGCTCGGCTGCCGGGCCCGCCGGCTCGTTGGGCAAATGGCGACGCCGCAAATGGTCCGGATGAAATCCATGGTCCGACATCAGAATTACCGTGGCATCATCGCCGGCCAGTTCCACCAAACGGGCCAGCATCATGTCGTGATAAACATATCCAGCAGTGATCACGCCCTGGTAGAGTTCGAAGTCCTCGTCGCTGACCCATTCCAGTTGGGGTGGATGATAGCGCATGAATGCATGGCTGAAGTGATCAATCGCGTCGAAGTAAACTGCCATGAAATCCCACGGCTCGTTTTCCATTAGCCATGTGGCGCAAGACTGGATCGAGGAGCAGTGAGCCAAAATCTTTGCACATGAAACCAAACGACCGTCCTTTTCCTGATCGATCGTATTTCCCGCCGGAATAAAAGGGTTCATGTGCCCTTCCTCGATATCCTGGGGATGCACACGCAGATCGGCCATGATTTCCGCGAGACGTTCGGGATGCACGGTGCCTGGCATCATCGGCCAGCCTTCTTCAATAGGTCGCGACGCCTCGTGATAGTGGTTGGAAACCATGACACCATTGATGGGCTCGGCCGGATGACTGGGCCACCAGCCCACAACATTACTGCAAAGACCGTTTTGCCCGAGAATGTTCCAGATGGCCTTTGTCTTGCGTGAGAGATTGGTGACCGGTTGGATACTGGTTCCGTTCGCCCCTGGTTCGGAAAAACCGTAAATACCGTGCTTGTAGGGGCGTTTACCTGTTGCGATTGAGGTCCACAACATGGGGGAGAGAATGGGTGAAAGGGTCAGAATATTGGCCATCACCCCACTCTCGACCAGTCGCCGTGTATTGGGCATCATTCCCTTGTCCATAAAGGGTTGGATGATCTTCCAGTCGGCCGCGTCCCAGCCAACCAGCAGTACTTTTTTGCTCATAACTCACTGAATCCTGAATTCAACAAAATGCGTTGGTGTATTCTAGCTGACCACTAGCCCGCGAATCAGGGTATCGGCGCAGGCCAAAAATGACCTCAGACAACTTCCCAGGTCAGGTGCTGATCGCAACGGTTATTCCAACAATTGCGACGGCGGTCCAGATGACGGCTCGGAGCGAAATCGAATGGCCGTCGAATATTCGTATCAGCGGGATGGCAAACAGCGGGCTGGTCGACATCAACATCGTGGCGATCGCCACATCGGCGTACTTGAATCCAATCTGACTGAACCAGATTCCCAACCAGGTTCCCAATGCGGCAGCGGGCATCAGTTTCTTGAAGTTGTCCCGTTTGAGAATGTCCTGAACCGTACTTTTGAGTCGCCTGGTGGCACCAAAAATAATCACGGCCACGACAACGGCGGCCAGCAAGCGGACGAAGGTGGCTTCCAGGGCCGAGCATTCCCGCATGCCTAGTTTGGAAATGGCACCACCAGCGGCCTGACACACGGCGGCAACCAGACCCAGCAAAACACCCGTTCGTTCCTTGCCAGGAAACAAGTCCGGCGCTTCCACACGTGCGCGTTTCTCCATCACAACCATGCCAATACCGGTAATCGCAATCACAATCCCGATCATGCTCCAGGGCGACAGGATTTCATCCAGCCACATCCAGCCAAACACCGCTCCGAATACCGGTGCTGTGGTCGCAACCACCAACGAGCGACGCGGCCCGAGAATCTGCAGGCTGCGAAAATAACAGGTATCACCGAGTGCTATTCCGATGAGCCCGCTGATCACCAGGTAAAACCAGGCCTGGCCACTGAATACGAGGAAACCCTGACCCGTGATCAACCACAACAGCCACAGATTCAGAAAAACCAGGATCGCTCCCAGCACGTTCTTGGCAAAGTTGATGGTCCAGGCAGACAGCCTCGCGCGGGCGTAAATCACGCTGGACAATGCCCAACAGGCTGCGGCGCCCATCGCCATCACTTCACCGTAGCCCATCCCGCAACGTCCCCTTCGGCGACAAAAATCAGTAGCACGTTATGCGGGTGGACCGCCAACGCGCTCAGGCGAATAACTGCCCCCGACCGGTCGGCTCAAACGCGTTCATGTAGTGATTGATTTCGGGACGACGCGTTTCCTCGGGCCACATGATACCGATTATGTCGAAGCGAAAACGATTCTCCAGCAAATGATGTTGTCGCAGATACACCATGGCTGTCTCGGTAATCTGGCGTTGCTTTCTTTCATCGACTGCTTCGACCGGGAGTCCCCTGAGATCGGTTTGTCGGGTCTTCACTTCCACGAAGACGACGGTACGCGGTTTGGAACGGACATCAATTCCAATCAGGTCGATCTCGCCGACATGGTTCGAATAGCCTCGAGCGACGATTTTGAAGCCGCGACGTGACAAGAATCGTTCAGCCGCGCGTTCGCCACGTTGGCCCAGTGACAGCGCATTCCGCTTGCCGATGACAGACTCGCGGATACGTGACCAGACGGTCATGTCGTTGGCCAATCAGGGAAGAAGTTGATCGCCGTCGTTGTCGTCGGCATCATTGCCGTCGCTGTCGGTTGACGAT
>JBPCVB010000432.1:0-4747 GCA_051010855.1 Pirellulaceae bacterium
ACCCAGTTTGGCAAGCGTTGTCCCACCGGCCTCGGCACTATCGGCGCTGCCCAGCGATACGGAAAACGTCACAGGTTGCTGACCGGCAGGAATTTCCAGGCACAGTGAATCATCGATTTGTTCCCAGCGTAGTCCCTCGGGTCCGTGCACCAGTGCCCACAGACATACGGGAAGAGCCGCACTATCGTCGCCCGCTTTTTGCCAGGCCAGTTTGTTGTCCGTTGCCGCGTTGACAATCAAACCAGACTCGGCAGGCAGCCGGGTGAAGTTCCAGTTGGCCAGCAATCTTTCCGCAAACGGCGGTTCATCCAGTTGCAGTTTCTCGATCGATTCGTCTTCAAGGGTACCGTTCCAGACAACGAGGTGGGTCAAGTCGCCGAGGAACAGGGAGCGGGGTCCGGGAAAATCGTCTGCTGTGTAGCCGATCCTGAGCACGGGATCGTCAAAGACTTCGCCAAATGCCAGCTCGTCCACTTCGTCTCGCTGCCCATCAATGAACAGCGTTACTCGCTCGTCATCTGGTTCCCAGGTCATGACGACCGTATGCCAATCGCCATCATCGACAGCTTGTTCGGACGTGACCGCCCCGACCCAGCCAATATCAAATACCAGCCGACCGTCGCGAACAAACAGGGACTTGCCGCCCGGTACCCACGTGTCGCTATTGGTGGTCTGACAAATGATCGTGCCGCCTTCGGTTGTTTTGAATCGCGCGGCAATGGTCAGATCACGGGTCCAGTTAATGGTTTCGGCGGCGGTCAGGAAATGAGCGCCGTCAAATTTCGGGTCATTTGAGTCGGCGGATTGCTCACGTTGCAGCAGGATCGCATTGTCAGGCGTGCCCTGTTCGGCAACTTGCATGTCGCGGGTTGCTGCAACCCGCATGAGCAGCGGTTGGCGTCGGGGCCCGATTTCCAGGTTGCGGACAAACACGGGTTGGCCGTCCGCAAAATCCAGTCCGGGCATTTCAAGGACTTCGGTCTCGCCCACCGTGTACTGGAGAATCGTGCGATCGCCATGATGAAACAGACCCCGGTACTTCAACCACGATTCGGGCAGCGGACCATAACGTTTTTGGTCACGTCCGATAACACGCGGGTCATCGTCAAAGGTCCCGGTTTGCGGATTTGCCCAGCCGGGCAAGTGATTGTTGGTGAAGTGTACCTCGCCCACGATACGCGGATGGATATTGTGCTCGTCGTTAAAGTGAATTCCCCGGTAATCGATGAAGCCGGACCCTGACCAGGCGGCCGCCACACGCATCGTGTCGTGTTCGTACAACATCCAGTGCCGGCCCTGCGACACGCCACCCGGCCCATCATCAAGTCGCACAGCGATGCCCTTGTACGCGATATTCTTTCCATCGCGACCCACTTCATACGTGTTGATCAGCGAATTCCCGTAATCCATGTCGGACCAAGGTGTACTCTCGACTGGATCCGGGCCGGTGGTTGTACCGGTCGGCAAGTTCGCAATGTAATCGTCGGTAAGTTCAAAATACTGATCCTGATTGGTCGGCTTGATCAGCTGTTCCCGGATGTAGTGAATCACATCGTATTTTTGTCTCGGCACCATCCAGCGTTGGGGCACCATCAGACCGTAACCGTGCGTCAGCGTCTGGTACATGCTGTGCGGGTCATTGCCGTTCTTGAGCGCGGCGTCCACAAGACGGCGAGCAGCGGGAATCGTGCCTTCCTGATCCCCGATCCCGTGACAGCTCGCGCAAAACCTGCGGTAGATCGCTTGCCCCTGTTCCAGGCTCTCCCGGTCCAGCGACGCAATCAGACCCGCGTGATCCACGTTGGATTCGTACTCGGGCAACGGTTCCAAAACGAAAAACGAATCAGGCGGTCGCAGACGCAGCACCACTTGTTTGCCGCCGCGTTTGATTTCCACCAGATAACGGACCAGATCCAGAAACGCCTGTTCACCAGGGAGCGCCTCGACGAGTCCCAGTGGCATGGCCGAGACCTTGTTCGTTTTGCGATCCTCAATGTCTCGCTGGGCGATGCGGGTTTGTGTGCCGTCCAGTTCGGGATCGGCGAGGAGGACATATCCCTCCTCTGATTCGTCTTCTTCCACGACCAGCCCGGTGAACTGAACACCAAATCGCGTCACGATTGTTTCGGTTTCGAAGCCCTCGGTGAGTTGCTTCGATGGCTCCAGCAACGTTTCGATCAGCTGTTGCACCGATGCATCCTGGTTGACTTCATCAATCACGGGACCCAGTCGCTGGCCGTTGGTTGCCGGTTCATGGCACCGCGCACATGTCATCACCGGGTTGTAATAGACAAGTGCGCCGCTGGCAGCATTACCCTCGGTCATCACGCGTTTGACCAGATCGGTGACGGGTTGCGCGAGAAGCTGTTCTTCCACGGGGCCCGGCATGTGCTGTTGTGCTGGAAGCTGCGGGGCACCGCTGGTGGTCCCGACGAAAAATACAACGAACGCGCATCCAACTAATGCGAGAATGAACCGCTGGCTGATGCAGCAAGCAAATGACTGATTAAACACCCGTGATAGCCTTCCCGGGGAGGATCCCTGTTCCGTCGCGCTATGTGCCCAAAATAGATCTTAAGCGTGGTTAAACAATTATGAACCAATCTGTATCCGATTTTAACCAAACACTCATGGCACCGCCGTTGGTTCTAAACCCCTGAGAGTTGGAACTTGGCAGCAACGTCAGCGAATCGCATCTTTTGACGCACGAAACGCTTCTTTCCGGACTCCTCGTTTTCGTCCTTGGGTCTGCCGCCGCATGATATATTTGGGGCATGCTCACTCGATTTTGCCTGTATGGTTTCCTCAAGAACCAGCGGTACTTTGAACCGTTTTTCATGCTGGCCTTGCTGGCCCAGGGGTTGAGCTTCTTCTGGATTGGCGTGCTTTATGCCACTCGGTCGCTGACCTTGAATCTGATGGAGATTCCTTCGGGCGTGCTGGCCGATGGCTGGGGCCGTCGACGCTGCATGATCGTTTCGTTTTTTGCTTACGTCTTGAGCTTTACGATTTTTGCGTTCGCCGACAACTGGTTGTGGTTTTTTCCAGCTATGGTTCTGTTCGGCCTGGGTGATTCGTTTCGTACCGGAACACACAAGGCGATGATTTTTGAATGGCTGCGTTTGCAAGGCAGAGAAAACGAACGCACTCGAGTCTACGGGGTCACACGCAGCTGGAGTAAGTTTGGTTCGGCGATCAGTGCCATACTGGCCGCGGTGTTCGTGTTGTGGACGGGCGACTATCAAAAAATATTTCTGTTTGCCACTATCCCGTACCTTATGAACATCGTTAACTTTCTAGGCTACCCCAAAGAGCTTGACGGCTTGCATCATCAGGAAGATGGAGCTGTGCCACTAAACCTGAATACGTTTTGGCGACGTACCATCCAGACCGTGCGCTCCATCTGGCAAAAACCGTCCCTGCGACACCTCACGGCTGAATCCATGGCATGGGAAGGCATATTGCATTCGGTCAAGGATTATCTGCAGCCGGCACTGATCGCTGTCGTTATAGCCGTCACGCTTGATCAAACCCGGCCTTCTTCAGAGCCGGTTGCGGAAACGGTATCAGGTTCTGCGACTGATCCTGCGGTGGTCATTCTGATCGGAGCTACGTACACCGTGCTGTTTTTGTTAAGCGGATGGGCCAGCCGGTCGTCTCACCGCGTGGTCAAATCAGCAGGCTCGGAAGAACGCGCCGCCGTGCGTTTGTGGCGGGCGAATCTCGTACTTTATTTACTCCTGGGTTTGTTTGACCTGGTTGGCTGGATGGTTTTGGTAGCGCTCATGTTCGTGGCGTTGATGGTTTTGCATAACCTTTGGCGTCCCATCCTGATCAGTCGCATCGACCAGCACGCTGATCCCGGTCGCGGCGCCACCGTACTGTCTATCGAAAGTCAGGCCCAGCGTTTCACATCCATGATTGTCGCGCCAATCGTTGGCTTGGCGATTGACCGGGTAGCAGCCGGTTCGATCGGACATTTGTACCCGGTTGCCATTGCGGGTTGTCTGGCCGCAGCGTGGATGCTACTCACAGCCAAAAAGCCGGCCCTGTCTGCAGAGTAGCGGTTGCTTCCATCTGCCTCTCAGGTCAACTCGCTGCGGCTGCGATGCCTGCATGAGTTTGTTACGATGTTGCCCTGACCCTGACTATTAAGAGGAGTTCATCGTGAATGACACGACGTCTGACCGTCCCTGGCAGCAAACCATGTCGGACGATCGATTCGATCTGATGCGTCGTATCCTGGCAGCACCCAGCCCGATAGGACTGGAAGGCGCTATGACACGTGGCGTGCTGGAACCACATCTGCAGTCGTTCATGCCCAAAAGCTGGACGATCCACTCGTTTCGCGGCAACGCCGGAATTGTGCTGGACACGGCACCGGAAAATGACGACGCATTTTCGGTGATGGTGATCGGGCATGCTGACAAGATTCGCATGCAGGTGCGCAGCATCGGTGACGACGGAAAAATCTGGATCAACAGTGACTCGATGCTTCCCACCACTCTGATCGGATACAAGGTCAAGCTGTTCAGCGAGGACCCGGACAACCCCGGTTCGTGGCGTGAGTTACGGGGTGGCACGATCGAGGCGTTGGGCGCAATTCACTTTGCCGATCCCAAGTTGCGGTCCGGCGACATGGGCGTGAAGTCGGAGATGATGTACCTGGAACTGCACATTCACGGAGAGAAAAAGAAGGAACAGATCGAAGCCCTTGGCATTCGGCCGGGGGACCCGATTCTTTACG
>JBPCVB010000433.1:0-2868 GCA_051010855.1 Pirellulaceae bacterium
GTTCTGAGCCACGCCTTCGTATACCACCTGTACCGGACAGTAGTACCAACTGTAGCTCACACAGCAAGTCGGATCAAAGTAATACGTCGGACCACACCAGTCGTACCACCAGGAACAAGTAGTCGGGTAGTAGCCGCACCAGTCCACATAGTTCCATTGCAGGTGGGCGTGTCGACGCACATGGTGACAGTGTCGAATGCAATCGTAATGACTGCCTTTATAGCAGCGATTCTTTTGCCGATGCTTCCAACCACGATTCTGCGTGTTTCGTCCACCGCGATTTTGGCCGCGACGATTGGGACCTGTCTTGCCCTTGCCGTCGGGTCGGCGATTGGGTCGACGCGTATCCGGTCGACGGTCGCCTGCGTTACCGGGCTTTTGGGGCAGGGTGCCGGGTCGTTGACTGCCCTTACCTGGTTTCCGCGGCTGCTTCGGCTTCTGCGTGTTCGGACGCGGGATTATGCCGCCCGGCTTGGGGGGGTTCTGGATTCCAGGTCGACGTGTTCCGTTGCCTGATTTTGTTGGCTTGGGACTTTGCTGAGGTTTTTGAATTCCACCCGTATTCGGTTTCACCGGGCGTCGTCCGCCGTTATTTGGCTTCACAGGTCGTCGTTGCATGCCGCCGCGCTGAATGGTTCCACTGTTGTTCGGCTTAGCCGGACGTCGTTGCATCCCTCCACGCTGCTGTCCACCACGTTGAACGCCGCCACGGCGCTGTTGTCCGCCGCGCTGAGCCATTTGGCTGCCGCCACGTCGCTGCATCCCGCCCCGATTACCGCGTCGGCCCTGGGCCTCGGCAATATTTTGAAAAATCATACCGGCCGCCAATGCCAACATCATCATCAGGGCTGGTCTAAGTGATCTGAGCTTCCGTTTCATTTCGATTCTCCGCGAATGTGAGTGTGATAACTGACAGTTCAAAAAGCGAAGATTCGGGCATGCTGTTACAGAATGGCTGCCTCCAGAGACCACTGATGAAACATCGAGGGCCGTTTCACCCTTGATTTAGCAGGCTGGTCTCGTGAATTCCTGCGCAATAGTCGAGGGATCGCTTCCTCAAGTACCGTGGTTGACCAGAACGCCATCGCCGAGAAAGTTTGACTGAGGGTAACAACATAGCTGGCATGGACTTCCTCGCCCGGAACGGTCTGTTTTACGCAAGCGGAAAATAATGTACACGGCGATCGCAACGGCGACATTGATTCCAAAAAGCCGCCCGTGTTCCGCTGGTAGATTGCCACGCGATTCAGTAACCGGCAAGATAGAGCTCTCCATTTCCGTATCGTGAGGGCTATGTGATGTATTGGCGAATCAAATTTGTTGCCGTCGTCGGTTTGTGTTTTGTAGGGTTGGCCGACTTAACACTGGTCGCCCAACAAGCCTACTTCCCGGGTCAACGCGATGACTGGAAGACGGTGGCGGCTGCCGAGGCCGGGTTCGATGCGGAAAAACTGAATACGGCTGTCGAGTTTGCCAAAGCTGCAGCCAATCAGGACACACGCGACCTCGCCCAATCGATCACCAACGGATTTGGGCGCGAGCCGCATTTTTCCATCGTGGGCCCGACCAAAGAACGCGGTGATGCCAGTGGCATGATCATTCGAGGTGGAATGCTCGTGGCGGAATGGGGTGACACCCATCGGGTCGATATGACGTTTAGTGTGACCAAGAGTTACCTCTCAACCATGGCCGGCCTGGCGCTGGATGACGGATTGATCGCCGACGTGCACGATCCGGTTCGAAAGTATGTTGCTGACGGAACCTTCGACGGTGAACATAATCGTGACATTACATGGCATCATTTGCTGCAACAGACCTCCGATTGGTCGGGCGAACTGTGGGGCAAGCCGGATTGGGCGGACCGGCCGGTGGGCGCAACGCTTGAATCACAACAAGCCCGCGAGATGCACGCACCGGGTACTCACTACAAATACAACGACGTGCGTGTCAACTTGTTGGCTTATTGCCTAACCAACGTTTGGCGGCGGCCGTTGCCTGTTGTGCTACGCGAGCGAATCATGGATCCCATCGATGCCTCACCCACATGGCGTTGGCACGGCTACGAAAATTCCTGGATCACACTGGACGGTCAGAAGGTTCAGGTGGTCAGTGGAGGAGGGCACTGGGGTGGCGGGATGTTTATTTCCACCCGCGATCACGCCCGCTTTGGCCTGTTGTTTTTGCGCAATGGCAAATGGAGTGACCAACAACTCATATCCGACGACTGGATCAAGGCCATCGTTCAGCCCAGCGAAGTCAAGAGGGACTACGGCTATATGTGGTGGCTGAATACCGACCTAATGCGGATGCAGGCCGCTCCGGCCGACAGCTACAGCGCCGCCGGGTTCGGTGGCAATTACATCTATGTCGATCCCGATAACGATTTGGTCGTGGTCTTGCGCTGGACCAACAAATTGCCGGAGGTGCTTGGGCAAATTCTGGATGCGTTGCAATAGCTGATGCAGCCGGAACAACGTTTCGGCGAATTAGTTTTTTACTGTCCAAAACACGTAGTGCCCTCGTGCGCGGGCCACTTCGACATCCCGTTCGCCATCATCAGGAATCGACTCCATCGTAACAACACCAATGTGTGTTAGCGGGCGTCGTTGCGCCACGCGTGCCGCAGTACCCAGTCCGTAATCTGAATGAAAGTGTCCGCAAAGATGGACCACGACCTTGGGCTGATGCGAATTCACAGCAAGGTAGTCAGTGATGGATTCCGCCATCGCGTCATCCTTCAAACATTGCGAGGCATAAAAACTCGACATCCTGTCATCCCCGTCGGTGCCTCCGTGGCCTTTCATGGATTCCATAAAATTTTGCCAATAGGCATCTTTGGGTGCAGTCGTGGTTCGGGGCAAATATACG
>JBPCVB010000434.1:0-2719 GCA_051010855.1 Pirellulaceae bacterium
AGGACGCAC
This sequence comes from Pirellulaceae bacterium, assembly GCA_051010855.1. Classification (GTDB taxonomy): domain Bacteria; phylum Planctomycetota; class Planctomycetia; order Pirellulales; family Pirellulaceae; genus CAJQPP01. The sequence goes on from JBPCVB010000434.1 coordinate 10, forward strand.
GGGGCTTGAGCACAATTACGATCCCGTCGTCGATGGCACGGCCTGTGCGATCATCGACAAGACGGCCAGAGATCTCACTATCCGTTTCATCGATGGGCGTACCTACGATCATTTTTCCCTCGAGTACAATTTCGCCCTGAATGGCGAGGACCAGATGATATTCGCCATCGGGCACGCCGCCACGCTTGGCAATCTCCACTGCCTTGCGGCCTTCTTCCCCGTTGTTCCAGACGTCTTCCTTTTCAATGATCTTGCGACCTTCGTTGACCCAGGTCGCCGTCCACGGAGTGCCGTCACGCATCCCGGAAAACTCAAACGTGGCGAACACTTCGTCAATTCCGGAAGGAATCATGGTAGTCGGATTGATCGGGCGACCGTCCCGGGTGATCCGCGTACAGAACAGCAGTTCCTGAAACGATGCCTTTTTCCGCGGCTTTTCAAAACGGTAGTCGGGTTCCGGGGCGCGTTCAATTGAACCGTAGTCACGGCTGCGACTGATTCGGCTGCGTTCAATCGGCAGACCAGCTTTTTGCAATATAGGAAACGCCAGATTAACGGGTCGCAAACCATTAATGAATCCACCCACCGCCATCGGTGTATCGCGTTGGTCGATACGTCCGTCACGATTGGTATCCAGCACCGGCCGAGCGTCGACAGGGGTCACTCCCGAGCCAGCCGCGGCCTGTGTGGGAATACCCACAAGGAAACCGTCTTCATTTACCGCGGTACCCCCGCTGTTACCACCGGCAATGGTGGCATCTGTCTTGATCCATGCCCGTGAATCTCTAACGCTTCGTTCACCGGTAAAGCCGGAAACGTTGCCGGATGTATAGGTAACTGTCTCACCACCGATCCCCGGGTAACCGAAAATCGAGATACGGTCACCCAATTCCAGGGAATCGGAATCCCCGAGGTGCACGGCGGGCAAATTCAGACGATCAGCTCGACGGCCTCGAACATCGGAGACGATACGGATGACAGCGAGATCAAGGTCCGGATCGCATTCAACGACCTGCGCGAAATAGCTGATCGCGGGTGGTTCATCAGAGCGTTCGGTTACGGCAATCGCCAAACGATCGGCGGGCGGCGAAGACATGCCCATCGCTCGCGGATTCGCAACATGGCAGTTGGTAAGGATCAGTCCCTGCGGATGGACTACCGTTCCGGAGCCGGTCCAGGCCGAATCCATGCCGCCGAGATACCCTTCGCGAAGGGCCACGATTTGCACCACACTTTGCAGTACATCGCCAACGCCACCATCGCCACGCGGCTCGGGCATGGGCTCCAGTCGCGTCGCGCGCCGTCGACTGGCGGGCTCGGACGATCGTTTCTGTTTCTGTTCACGTTCTCCGCCACCAAGGATGGCTTCAAAGATTTCCTCGATACCCATGATTCACCTGCAACGAGTCGGGGGGTTTCTGTGAGTCACGCCGGGGCCGACGTTTTTGAAAAGCAGGTATTGTTTTCAGGCAAAAATCGGTCAAAGTCAAGCGATTGCGGGGAACAGGCGGCAATTCCCCGAGCCGACCGGGCGTGTTAAGCTGCAAAGTGGCAACACCCGTTCCCGTTGCTCTTTTCACAGCCCCGGTTTCATCTCTGCTGACTTTCGTCATGTCAGCCGATTTTGCTCATGTCAGCCGAATTTGATTTGCCTCCACTCAAGCGCCCGCCGGTCTACGGCGTGTTTCGCTGGTGGCCCGAAGACGGAGAAGAGTGGATTCACCCGTTCGATATCGGCATTGTCCGACAACTGGTCCCCGGCAACCGCGTCTTTCGTCGTGAAGACCTCGACGACGACTACCTGCTGATCAGTTATGGTGACATTCAATTTCGTGTCCATTCCACGATTTGGTACGAAATTGACTACGAGGGTTTCGATGTCGGTGATAATGTCGAGATCAAATCACGCATGGGCCAGGCCGACCCGTTCATTGGCCGGATCAAGGATATGTTCTGGAACCATCGATACAAGCAAATCGAGTATTACCTGTATCGGAACGAGGCCATTCAGGTGCGCGCTTACGAAGCCGCGGACTTAATGCCGGCCGATGCGATCAAACCCAACGGAGATGGGCAGGAGATTCAATAGCTGAGCTTGTTGGAATACAGGCTTTTTTTGCCGAGCGGTTGTTTACCGTTGTTCGATATCCAGTTCGGGAGCGGCATCCGGTGCGATCTCATCGAATCCCGATGCCATTTCCGATTCCAACATCGTGTCGGTGTCCTGGTCGACGGAACCATCGGAAATCGGACAAACTGCCATACCAGCAGGATTGGCCGGGCCAAAGCGGAATCGCGAGCCTTTTTCTCCCGCCTGCATCTGCGCTTCCGGCAACCAGTCGCCTTCCATCAACCGGACGTTGTAATACTCCAGCAAGCCGCCCGAAGTGTAAACAAAGTTTTGCAAGGCAAGGTTATAATCGACGACAGCGCGATGAAACTGGGATTCGATGACTGCTGCTCGTCGCTGGGCGTCCAACAGGAAGAAAATCTGTTCGTCGCCTGCTTCGACTCGTCTGCGTTTGGGGCGCAGTTCGTCCAGCACCGCTGCGCGATTGTTGTAGTTGTTCTTGATGGCCAGAAAAGACCGGTCCACTTCGGCATAGGCAGCGTTTAAATCCAGCAGCAGTTGTCGTTGCTGCTCCCGCATCAGGGTCTTTTCCCGTACCAGTTGCAGTTCAGCATTGCGAACGGCCAGGTGGCCCTGGCG
>JBPCVB010000435.1:0-7313 GCA_051010855.1 Pirellulaceae bacterium
GATCTCACCCAATTCGGGACTGATGTCGCCGGTCTTGGTGGCGTCGATTCGCCACAGGTGACCGACCCCTTCCCCGTGTTCGGGATCCTGACCGACGGCAACCAGCACACTGTTGTCCCTGAAGACGGCGGTTCCAATTACGGCGTTTCGTGATCCGCGACCGCCCAGTTCCCACAGCGTGTTTTTGGGGTTCATGTCGAATTTCCAGATCTCTTCGCCCGTCTTGGCGTCCAGAGCGTACAGCCAGCCGTCGCCGCCAGGGAAATAAATTTGTGCTTGTCCGTTAACCATGCCCAGCGTGGGCGAGCCCCATTGGCCATGCAGAACCTGGTCAAACGGTGCATTGCTTTCCCAAACCACTTCACCCGTGTCCTTGTTCACTGCAAGGAAGCTCGGTGCGCGAGGTGAGGGCAACTCCAGATGCGCTTCGTCGACTCCGTTGGATGTCAGCACGTAGACCATGTCTTCATACACCAGAGGAGAGCTGGTCGCCAGGTTATGCGGAAACACACCCAGCTCGTTGATCATGTCAAGGTTCCAGATAATGTCAGCGTCTTGCATTTCTGCGTCGACTTCGTCGGTCAGTCCGTCGTTTCCGTCCGCGAATCCGCTGATATCGACACACATCAGTTCGCAGCGATTGGTGACAACCCATAAAACGCCGTCGCTGCCGTCCTCGTTCAGCTCGATAGTCGGCGTGGAACAGATGCCCTGAAGAGGCCAGTCATTAACACGGCCGGACGTAAGTTTTTCCCGAGTCAGTTGCCACTGGAATTCACCAGATTCTTCGTCGAAGCACAACAGGCAGCCGCGGTCGCCAACATGACCCGGCCGATACTCGGCACCGTTATTGCAGCCGACAAAGACCTTGCCACCAGCCACAATCGCGTTGCCATAAGTTTGCGATCCCAGGTTGGCCACCCAGTTCACGTTTTGACCGGCACGCAAATCGAAATCGATGTTTATACCGGTAGCATCCGACGCCATGTTGCGATCGAGCGCGCCGCCCCACATCGCCCAATCACCGGAGATCCCGGCGGCTTCGTTGCTTTCCTCCTGCACCAGTCCACCTGGAGCTGGTCCAGCCGACGTGCTGGCCATCATCAGTGACGAGCGTGAAACGCCTTCTTCCTGGCAGCACGTGCCACCTTCGGCACACGAACCGCTGCACTCGTCTGAAGCTACCGTGTTATCCTGGCAACACGCACCACCCTCGGCACACGAACCAGTGCATTCAGTCGTCTCCCCTGCGGCCTTGCAGCTGCATGTGTCGCTTGCGCAACAGGAAGCCGATTCGTCGGTGGCGGCGGTGGCCGTCTTGTCGATGGGTTCCGCATCAGAACCGGGAAACGCACCGGTTCGAAAGCCGACCACGACAAGCACGATGGTCAGTGCGCTGAGCAAGCCAAAAAGTTTCATCGGTTAATCCTTATTTATCGTTTTGTGTCACAATGATGTTATCGAAATAGCTGTCCGCAAGGGAATACATATATAACCCGGGGCTACCATTAGGGTTTCCACGCGGATCGGTTACTTCAATGGTCCATTCCTCGGGCTCGTCTTCGTCACGCGGCCAGACCTTGCCACGTACAATGGCACCGCCGTCTTCCGTGTCTTCCACCGAGATTTTCATGGTGTACCAGACGTTCGGTTCGGCAATAAAGCGTTGGGAGGCACCCAGACGCAGGTGAGCCGCCCAACTTTGCAATTCCAGCTTGCTGGTATTTCCCTTGATAACCAGGTTGTAACGATTGGCCGTGATACCGACATAGGAAAGCCGCCGCTTCTGCTCGGTCAGGAACACATCCGCCTGAACCGTGTAGTCATCCATCTGCGGCACACCCATCCAGGCCATGTGGCTGGGACGACCACGAACCGCGTCGAGGCCGCCGGATTTCAAGGCGATGTTTTCCTCGCCCGGTACGTTCTCAGGCTTCAGTTTTGCGAATGCGCGAATCCAGGTCGGCGGGACTTGCATGGGTTGATAATCATTAAAGTCCCATGTCCAAACGCTCTGATTGTTAAAGATGCGCACGCGAGCCGTCGCGGTGATATCGCCCACAGTCGCTGTGATGTTTCCAGCGATGGATTGATCCAGCTCGGGTGCCTCCAGCCGGTTGCCGTCGAATTGCAGTCCATCGAGACTGTCAGCGACGGAAATATCGCTGGCAGGCATGGCCTTGATGAAGTTGCCGTTGGCGTCATATGCCTTCAATGTGAATTCGACCGAGTCGCCGGCCATCAAGGCTACCTCAAGCGGAGTTAGCAGGACGGTGGCGACTTCATCGGTGGTCGGTTTCTCTTCCGGCATAGGCGGAACTTCCGTGGATGAATTGGCCGCAATCGATGCTTCGTTGCCCACGCAAATCAGGCGATCGCGGGTGACCAAAAAGATACGGCCACCAGCAATGGCTGGCGACGCGTAAATCTCATCCATGCCCTGAGCATTGACCGCAGCCAATTCGACGTGACACAGTTCCTCACAGCCCTCACGTGACGGCTTGAGGATACGGATGTTTCCGTTGACTTCCATCACGTACAGTTTGCCGTCGGCCCATACCGGCGAGCCCTTGCCCACGGTGCCGATGGAGTGATTCCATAACGCTTCGCCGGTTTTGCTGTCGTAGGCGTAGATTTTTCCGGTGTCCGACGTGAAATAGGCGATGCCATCCTTGACCACGACGGCGGTATAGCCCGCCTTGATGCCGTCCACGCGCCACACACTGCCGGTTTCAGTAATGTCACCGCTTAGCGAACCATCAATGCACTGCACCCGGCCAAATTCCGTGTTGTCTATGTTGTCTTCACCGTGCGAAATGTAGACCAGGTTCCCGTCAACCGCCGGCGAGGTATTCAATCCCCGGAATGACATCTGGAATCCCCAGACTTTTTTGCCAGTCCGGGCCTGCATGGCATAGACAGCACCATCAGCATTGCCACCAATCAACAGTCGTTGACCATCGATCACGGCAATCAAGGGAACCGAGTAATTTGTATCCTTGGGAGCACCACCGGGTGCCGAGATCCATTCAACTTCGCCAGTGCGTTTGTCAAAGGCGTAATAGGTGTGCTGCGGCCCCGGGCCTTTGGAGTCGCCCCAGTTAGCGGAAAGAAAACTCACAATCACTCGATCCTCGTCAATGATCGGCGTTTGCGTCCTGCCTCCGTAACCGGAAATCTTGCCAAACTGTTCGTGCAGCGAATGTTCCCACACGATATCGCCTTCGGGTGTGTAGCACCGGAACAAACCGCTGACTGAATGCATGTACACATTGCCCGTTTCCTCGTCACCGCACATCGCCGCCCACCCGACTCGAGGCGCCGCAATGTCCGTCTGAAATACGTTGAACACATCGCGCCACAATTCCTCACCGGTAGCAGCATCCCAGCAAATGACCTGTTCGCCCGCGTGAATCTTCTCATCCTTGTCGTTGACATTATGGTGAGTGCGGCTGTTGAGATAGACTCGGCCGTTCAACACGATCGGTGTCGCCCGTCCTCCTGTCTCCGCGACCCACAGCACGTTCTCGGTTTTGTCTCCCTCCAGCTCAAACGTATCCGGAAGACTCACTTCACGTGATACACCATCCTGTTCGGGACCGCGCCAGTTGGCCCAGTTTTGTGCCGCAACGGACTGAAGGAATGGACCCACCAGCAATGTCAGCATTGTGCAAGCTGTCATCGAAAACAGCGGTCTTCGGTTCATGTTGTCACCTGTGAAATATCCGGTTTGTTTTTTTCGGAAATATGAAATTGTGGCGGCCGACAGGCTGAGTGGCGATCCGCCAGGCAAGGTCGATCCTCGATTTTATTTGGAACAATGCGGGTTGCTAAGGGTGGCGATCAGCAGATTCGGCTGCTTGGCCAGACAAATCGGGAGTGCATTTGTTGGGCGGGACTTCCTTTTGCTACACTCGGGTGGCCATCGACCGGTTGCCGATGGGATTTTCCTTGTCTTCTACCATCGAGGAATTCGATGTCTGATTTGTGGCCACCATTCAGGACAGCCTCTTGTATTGTGATTCTGGCCGCCATTTTCTTGCGTTTCACGGCGGAAAATTCGCTGCTGGCGGACGGACTGGTCGTCAAGAAACGGTCCTATGCGGGCTCCCTGGAAGAACGATCCCAGGAAGCCATCATTATTTTCCGTCCCGCCGCCGAGGCCGGTACGGCTGTTCAGGACCTGATTCTCAGCATCGAAGTGGAAGGAACGGCCAGCGAATTTGGCTGGGTCGTGCCATTCCCCAATCAGCCCGAAATCTTCGAGGAAGATCCTGGCCTGTTTGAAGAACTGTTCGATTACGTGGAACGACGGCAATCCAGCCGCCGACCAAAATTGCCCGGCGCCAAGTCTCCGGGGACCGACGATGAGGCCGGAAATATCGAGGTCCTTGCGCGGAACATCGTCGGGGACTATGAAGTAACGATCGTTCGCGAAACCCGGTCGGGCGGGCTCAACCCGTGGCTGGCCGCCAACGATTTTCAAACTCTGGACAACGCTGAAGACGTACTCGATTTCTACCGCGACAAGGATTATGTGTACGCGTGCATTCGCTATACGAGTGAAGCATTGGCGGCGGAAGGCCGAATCAACTCGCACCCTTTGCGATTTCGCTTCGCCACCGGTGGCACCGATGGCATGTATTTTCCGATGCGGCTGACCGGACTGCAAAACGATCCGTTTGACGTGACGCTGTACGTCTTTTGTCCTTCGTGGGTCAATGACGATCTCAATCGATTTGGATTCGTACACCGCGGACTGACGTTGTATCATCGCGATTGGGACACCCCGCGATGCGACCGCAATGCTGGCAAGACGTATTCGTCTCCGGACAACGATCCCTATTTGAAGGATCTCGCGTGGATGCTGGACAAGACGTCCGCGATGTTTCAGGCGCTGTACCCGGGTCAAGGATTCTATTTGACGAAGATTCAGGGAATCGCCATGCAACCACGAACCGTTCGCAACTGGTCGGACGACCTGTGGCTGTTCCCCTACTATACCGATCGCACGTTGGTGCCGTTTGATGCTCGTGAGGCGGGACCCGCCTCTGCCGCGTGGCCTGCCCAGGGCGAATCGACCACGTCAGTTGATATCGAATCGTCGTCCTACAGGCCGGGCGGCGAGCCGGCGTGGCTTTCCGTGATCAAAACGCTCGCGACAATGCTGGTATTCACCGTGTTGCTGATCGCCATTCCACTCGGCTTGCGGCGTATTCTTTTGCGACCCACCGACACGCGCCCGACATAACTGCAACCAGGGAAGTACTCAGGCCTCGGACAACAAGCCCAGGTCTTGCAAGCGGCCCTGGTAGAGTTCAAAGTCGGCGCGGCCAAAACAACAAAACACCGCAGCGCCGCGCCACTGATTGCCCTGCGACCAGTCGAATACTGTGCGAATGGCAATGTCGCATGCTGCATTCGTCGGATAGCCGTAAACTCCCGTTGAAATGCACGGGAAGGCTACGCTCCGTACCCCATGCGCGGCAGCAAGGTCCAGAGCTGTAAAATAGGCCGACGCCAGCAATTCTGGCTCACCCGATAGTCCATCACGGTAAACCGGTCCGACTGTGTGAATAACCCACTCGGCGCGCAGATTGAAACCCGGAGTGATTCTCGACTGACCGGTCGGACACGGTGCGACAACGCGGCAGGCTTCCAGTAACTGAGGACCGGCGGCCGCATGTACGGCTCCGTCAACACCGCCGCCGCCAAACAGACCCTCATTGGCTGCTGTGACGACAGCGTGCACGTCCAGTTGCGTGATGTCGCCTTCGACCAGTTGAATCTGCACGTGCACGTCAGACATGCGTTCACTTACTCGGTCAAGCCAGCCAGTTTCAGCAGGAAAGCGTGACGGAATGCAACTTCCTTAAACCGGTCAAAACGACCCGACGCCCCACCGTGACCCGCATCCATATTGGTTTTCAACAGCAACAGGTGGTCCCCTTGCCGCTTGGTACGCAGCCTGGCCACCCATTTGGCAGGCTCCCAGTACTGGACCTGGGAATCGTGTAACCCTGTGGTGATCAGCAGATTGGGATATTCGACTGAGGCCACATTGTCGTAAGGCGAATAGCTGAGCATGTAATCGTAGTAGCCTTCATCGTTCGGATTCCCCCACTCGTCGTACTCAGAGGTGGTCAACGGGATCGTGTCATCCAGCATCGTGGTCACGACATCCACAAATGGCACATCGGCCACTACGCCGTGGTACAGGTCGGGCGCCATGTTAATTACGGCTCCCATGAGCAGGCCACCGGCGCTGCCGCCGCGGGCGTACAGTCGTTCCGGATCGGCGTACTTGTTTTCAATCAAAAACCTGCCTACATCGATGAAATCGGTAAACGTGTTTTTCTTGTTGAATAATTTGCCGTCCTCGTACCACTGCCGGCCCAGTTCCTGCCCGCCACGAATGTGAGCGACAGCGTAGACGAAACCGCGATCCAGCAGGTTCAGCCGTGTCGAATTAAACGCTGGCGGTGTCGAGGAACCGTAGGAACCATAACCGTACTCGAGGCATGGCGCTGTTCCGTCCAGCGGTGTGTCCTTGTGATAAACAATTGAGACAGGGATTTTTGTACCATCGCGAGCCGTCGCCCACTGACGTTCAGTGCGATAGTTGTCTGAGCGGAATCCACCCAGCACCTCGTCCTGTTTCAATAGTTTCTTTTCGCCCGAAATCATGTTGTATTCAAACACGCTGTTTGGCGTTGTCATCGATGTATATGTGTAGCGAAGCCATTTCGTATTCGCGTCCGGGGTAGTCGTCGTGCGCACGACATACGCCGGCTCGTCGAACGGCAAATAGCGATCGTCGGAGCCGTCCCGCGGCCGGATTCTCAACAGTGGCAGCGCATCCTTGCGTTCGCTAATGACCACATGGTCCTCAAACAGGTCAAAATCGGCGAGGTACACGTCCTCGCGGTGCGAGATGACTTCTTCCCAATTTTCACGCACCGGTTGCTGATCCCCGACCTTGAACAGACGAAAGTTCGGAGCATCCTGATTCGAACGAATGTAGAACTCGCCATCGATGTGATCGATGCTGTACTCGTGATTGGCTTCCCGCGGATGAAATACGTGTGACCACGACTCCGGTTCATCAGCCCGCAGCATGCGCACTTCGGTACTCAGGGTTTGCCCGCAGTAGATGAAGATGTACTCGCGAGATCGGGACTTGTAGATGCGACAGTTGAATTCCTCGTCCGGCTCTTCGTACACCAAAACGTCGTCAGCGGCCGCGGTGCCCAGGCGATGCCGCTTGATCTGGTAGGAACGCAACGTCTGCGGATCCTTGTTGACGTAAAACA
>JBPCVB010000436.1:0-6676 GCA_051010855.1 Pirellulaceae bacterium
ATGCTTTACGCGTTGCCCCAGTCACCACAAATCTACAAGCAGATCATGATGATCGCCGGATACGATCGCTATATTCAGGTGGCCCGCTGTTTCCGCGACGAAGACTTGCGCGCCGACCGCCAGCCCGAGTTCACGCAACTGGACCTCGAGATGTCGTTTGTCGAAACCGATGATGTGCTGGCCATGATCGACGGCCCGATGCAACGGCTGGCCCGCGACATCCTCGGAATCGAATTGCAGATTCCGCTGTCCCGCATGACTTACGACGAAGCCATGCGGCGTTTTGGCCACGACGCGCCTGATCTGCGTTTCGGTATGGAATTGATGGACTGCACAGACCTGGCGGCAAAAAGCGAATTTCGCGTCTTCCGATCCGTAGCTGACGCCGGTAATTTTGTGCGGGCCATCAACGTAAAGGGCGAAGCACCCAATTTTTCGCGGAAACGAATCGATCAATTAACCACCTACGTGCAGGAAGACTTCGGAGCCAGGGGGCTGGCGTGGATGCGGATCGAGGAAGATGGCTCATTCGGTGGTCCCATTGCGAAAAACTTCGATCCGGAGTTGCTGGACGAGTTTCGTGCTCGACTTGAGGCCGCACCTGGCGACTTGCTGCTATTCATTGCCGACACGTGGGAAGTATCGTGCAAGGCGCTGGCCGGTTTGCGTCGACGCCTTGGCGCTGAATTGAATTTGTACGAACCGGATCAGATGCATTTTTCGTGGGTCGTCGAGTTTCCGATGTTTGACTATGACGAGGAAACACGCTGCTGGAACGCGATGCACCATCCATTTACAGCCCCGCGCGACGCAGACCTGGAAGGACTAAAGGAAAACCCTGGCAAGGCTCGTGCCAAGGCCTACGACCTGGTAGTCAATGGGCATGAAGCCGGTGGCGGGACGATTCGGATCCATGACAACATGGTGCAACGACTGGTGTTCGGTTTACTTGGAATGGACGAAGAGACCGCGCGGGAGCGGTTTGGGTTTTTGCTGGATGCTCTCAAGTTTGGAGCGCCTCCGCATGGCGGGATCGCGCTGGGCATCGATCGTATCGCCATGCTGTTTGCCGGACTCGACAACATTCGCGACTGTATTGCATTCCCCAAAACCCAGCGCGCAATGGACCTGATGACCGGTGCGCCCAGTCGCGTGGACAAGGCCCAGCTGGATGAACTGCATATCGAATCAAAACCGGGAAACGACGATTCCTGAGTGCCCAACGGCCGGGCAACAGGCGTTGTATGGCTGGATCAAGCAACAAGGCCATTCATGGATCAATTGAAGGCGTATATCCTGTTCCCCGGCGCGCGAAAAAACGCGCTGTATGAAGGCTGGCTCGACGAGTTACCGCTGTCTGTGGAAATCGTGCGCGAATACAGCATCGACTGGATGCCCCCTGCGGATGCGGGAATTCTGATCACCCACAACCATTATCGCTGGGAAGAAATCTCGATACTGCGCCGAGTAGTCGAACAGACGTCCGTCCCGGTGTTGATTCTTGTCGATGGCATCCTCGAATATCGCAACTCGTTCGAGCACGACGACCTCGCCGATGGAACCATGTTCCAGCCATTGATTGGCCACAAGGTTGCCTGCATTGGCAACTCGCAGACGCGTTGGCTGGAGGCACTCGGCAACACCGGCAAGTGCGAGGTCGTGGGCATTCCGCGGCTTGATGACTTTGCGCAGTCCGCCAGCAAGGAACCAGATACCGCCGGGACGTTTCGATTGCTGGTCGCCTCAGCGCGCACTCCCTGGTTTAACGAACAACAACGCGAAGAAACCCATCACGCGGTTGAATCGGTCAAGCGTACTCTGGATCAAACAGCCCGGCTGAACGGCAAGCCAATGCAAGTGACCTGGCGGATGGCTGAGTCTTTACATGCCAACGTCGGCGTACCAGGTTACGAGCGTCGGCCACCTCCGATTAAGCAAATACTCGAGCAGGTTGATGCGGTCATTACCACGCCTTCGACCCTGCAACTGGAAGCTGCCATGCATGGCTTGCCAGTCGCTGTTCTCGATTTACATAATCGGCCGCAAATGACGCCCATGGCATGGAATATCAACACGGCGTCGCAGATTGCACAGGTGTTGGAAGAACTGGCGAGCCCACCAACTGCCATGCGGTTTGTTCAGGAAACGCTGTTAGCCGATGCGTTGCAGATGGTTGATGCGGCGGCACCACGCATGGCCAAGCTTGCAGGCAAGATGGTCGAAGCGGGCAAACTGGCGCGAGAGTCCGGTAACCCGATCGAATTGCCAGCCCGCATTCTCGAGCCTCCCTGCGATGGAATGATGCCCGCCCAACCTGCCGGCACTACGCAATCCCTGTTTCCCGCCAATCCCGTGTTCCGCAACGAGTCGATCTCGAGACTGCAGACGGAATTATCGGCTGCGATTCATGAAATGGGGAATTATCCTGAAAAGTACTTCGATCAACGAACGGCTAACCAAAAGTTGCGCGGCTATATCAACTGGCTGCGTCTGCTGGTGCGAAACCGGGCCGCCACGGTGGAGGAACTGGCCGCAACTGTGCACAGGCTGTCCGGTGACAGGAATGATCGCCCTGTAAAAGACGACTGATAATCGGTAAATTCAGATAGTCACCCGACAGCGGCCATCCGTCCGTCCTGGACAAAATGAAAACGTACGACCCGTCAAAACCTGTCATCTTTTCGCACATGCCCAAGTGCGCCGGATCGAGTTTTATCCGGCTGCTCCGGGAATGGTTTGGGCCGCTGTATCACAAGCTGAATCAGGATGAAACTCAGGACATCCTGTTGCCCCGAATTCAGACACGGGATGAGGACGGAAATTTTCTGCCCGACGTAAAGTGCATTCACGGACACTTTGATAATGGGCGTGGATACGGCTTGCCATATTTTTATCCGGAGATCGACCAGTACTTTACGGTGCTGCGCGATCCATTTGACATCGCTGTGTCGATGTTCTTTTTTTGCAAACGCCGCAGCGCTGAAGGCAAATTCTGGTATCGGGGCAAACAGGAAAACATCCTCGATAAATATCCGACCGTGGAATATTACCTGCGCGAGTTTCCTTACTGGATCTACAACCACCTGCCGCAGGACATCACCCTGCAGAACTACGAAGAGCGGCTGGCAACCCGCTTTATCTACATCGGCATCCAGGAAGACCTGACCATATCCATCAATCGGCTGGCCAAAATTCTCGGCAAACCCATGATTGATTTGGGCCGATTTAACGAGTCGGAATACGACGAACCGGTACCTGTGTGGCTACGGGAGAAGTTCTACCGTGACTATCCCTTGCTACATGTGGTTTACGAATTCGCCAAGGATCACTATGGCCGGGATGATTTCGTCTGGTTCGATTCCGCGAGATCGCTTACGCCTGTCTGCGAGTCGTCCAACTACCAGGCGAAATCGCCGGAGAAGGGCACTTTTCACAAAGCCGGTCGAGAATCCGGGACCGACTCCGCAACCAACGCCTCGTCCATTGCGGAGAAGTCAGCGTGAAAATCGGCTTTTATTCATGCATGTCGGGAATGCCGTGGGGCGGCAGCGAAGAGCTGTGGTGGCGGACCGCGCGAAAAATGCAGATCGACGGCGCAGACGTGTTTGTCAACTTCAAGTGGTGGCCCGAAACGGCGCGACAACTGGTGCAACTGGAGGACAGTGGCGGCAACGTCTGGCTACGCAATCGGCCCCAGGGCTTTTGGGAGCGAAAGATCGGACGGGCGCGGGCCATGTTCAACGGTCGCTATGGCGGTGAACGGGCGTGGCTGGAACAAACGCGCCCCGATGCTGTGCTGGTCACACTCGGATTTCATCCCGACCGGATCGATGTGGCCACCGAATGCAAGGCCATGGGCATTCCCTACGCTATCAATGTGCAATGCGCGAGCAACACATTTTTTATTCATTCGGATTGCCTGGACGAATATCGGGTCTGGTACCAGGAGGCCGATCGGGTGTATTTCGTCTCCGAGGAAAACCGGATCAAGATGGAAAACAATCTGGCAATACAGCTGGACAACTACGAGATTGTGGCCAATCCATTCAACATGCGGCCCAACGAAGTGCCCGAATATCCGCCGATCGACGACGGACTTCAGATAGCCTGTGTCGGCCGACTGCACTTCCAGTCCAAGGGTCAGGACGTCGTGATTGCCGTATTCGACCAGGACAAATGGCGTGAACGCAATATCCGCGTCAACTTCTATGGATCCGACCAGGGCAATCGGCGTCAGCTGGAAGACCTGATCCAGCTGCGTGGGCTCGGTGACCAGCTGCGTTTTTGCGGATTCAAAAACAAGATCACTGATATTTGGGCCGAGAACCACGCGCTCCTGCTGCCTTCACGATACGAAGGAGCACCGCTGGTGATTGTGGAAGCGATGTTGTGCAATCGCATCTCCATCGCCACGGACATCGGTCGCAACCGGGAATTGCTGGACGACGGCAAAACCGGCTTTATCGCGGAGAGTGCCACGCCTCGATTGCTGGACGAAGCCATGGAGCGTGCCTGGCAGGCCCGGGATCAATGGCAGGCACTGGGTCAGTTGGCTGGCCGCCAGATTCGGGACCGCTATACACTCGATCCTATCGGTGATTTTGCTGACAAACTCAAGTCGCTGGCCAATGGCAAGACCTGGAATAGTGGACCCACGTAACACCGACCCCGGGCCTGCGAGCCCGATCACGTCCCACGGTCGGACGTGTTTGTCAATCTGCCAGTTATCTTTGCTCAGGCCTTGCGATACTTGTCGTTCAACCCCTGGCCGGCCACGATCATCGGCATGATTTTGGCCAGTCGCTTGACCTTGGTGTCATCCCGTTTGGCTTCGGCAATGTATTCGGCGTATTCCCGACGTTTGCCCAGGGACAGTTTTTCAAACGCGGCACCGGCTTTCTTGTTTTCCTTGAGCGCGCTTTTCAGCTTCGGCGGCATAACAACCGGCTTGCCCCGTTCGGGCTTGATTTCCCTTCCTTGTTTGGCAAGTTCGATCGCCTCCTTGATATAGGACTTGATCGATCGGACCTTGATCTCCTTGCCCGATCCGAATCGCCATTGCCGCATCGCTTTTGTCTTGCCGTCTTGACAGTTGATCAGAACCTCATTTGTGTCGTCCAGCAGGGCACCTTGAAAGAACCAGAGGCCGACATAGGACTTAAAGGCCCCAATTCCGACAACGTTCTTGCCGTTGATGGTGTAGGTGGGCGACCCCCATTTCACGGTCTCTACCAGTTCCGTGGAGTTGGCGATCTCACGCAGTTTGATCAATTCATCGTGCCATTGATCGTGGCCATCGATGTATGCTTCGACAGATTTGTATCTTTTCATCGTTGTTACCTTCCTTCCGTTTAGTCGCCAATCATCTCCAGAAACTCGGTCATTTCGCCGGCTGCGTGTGCGTTACCCTGACGCCGGGCCTCGACAATACCTTGCTCGAGGTATTGCCGCGCCTCGTCGTTGCGATCGAGGCGAGAGAGCATCTGGCCAGCCATAAAAAATGCAGGAACATACGGTGGATCGTACTGGACCAGCCGGGCGAAAATATCAAGGCTGTCGTCGTGCTGTTCCAGCTTGTCGAATTCCAGGGCCAGCGCGTAGTTCAGAAACGCGTCTTCCGGATCGCTGACGAGCATGGTCTGGAGTTGCTCAAGTCGTGACATGTTTTGTTTTCTCGTTGGCACTTGTGACGGGCGAGTGGCGTGTTGTACCCGAAAACCACTAAAAGTATAATCCGCAGCTTTAATACACCGCAGCCCTGAACATCCGCGGCGGTCCCGTCGATCAGGGAATTCTTTTGTCACAGGAGTAATCTGTGTCCATCAAAGTCGCCATTAACGGTTTTGGACGTATCGGTCGCCTGACCCTTCGCAGGATGATGGAAGACAAGGCAAAATTTGATGTGGTCGCCGTTAATGACCTCACCGATAACAAAACACTGGCTACGTTGCTGAAATATGACAGTGTTCACGGCCGGTATCCTGGCACGGTCGAATTTGATGACGAGAATCTGGTCGTCGACGGCGACAAATTCCGTGTTTTTGACCAGCGAGATCCGCGACAGTTGCCCTGGGGCGACCTGGGCGTGGATGTGGTCATCGAGTGTACCGGCGCATTTCGTGGCCGGGCAACGGGCGACAAGGCAGGCTACGATTCCCACATTTCCGCCGGCGCGAAAAAGGTTGTAATCAGTGCCCCCGCCAAGGACGAGCCGGATTTGACCTGCGTCCTGGGCGTAAACGATGACCAACTGACACCGGATATGCACTGCATTTCCAACGCCAGTTGTACGACCAACTGCCTGGCTCCGGTGGCCAAGGTTCTGCACGATCACTTTGGCATCGAATCTGGTTTTATGACGACCGTGCACGCCTACACCAATGATCAACGCATTCTGGATTTGCCACACTCGGATCTGTACCGGGCCCGCGCTGCAGCGGCCAACATCATTCCTACCACGACCGGTGCGGCCAAGGCCGTGGGGCTGGTCATTCCGGAACTGGCCGGCAAATTGACGGGCATGGCCATGCGAGTTCCCGTACCTTCGGGCAGTGTGGTTGATCTGACGGTCAATCTCGGCAAGGGCACGACAGCCAACGAAATCAACTCGGCTATTGAGGCGGCAGCGTCTGGTCCCATGCGTGGCATCCTGTTTTATGCCACCGATCCCCTGGTC
>JBPCVB010000437.1:0-2845 GCA_051010855.1 Pirellulaceae bacterium
ATTTGATCCCACCTCTCCATTTGGCGGCTACAAGGAAAGCGGTTTCGGCCGTGAAGGCGGAATGCACGGTTTGGCCGCCTATCTGAATCTGGAATAGAATTGCGATTTGGGAGGGCGAGGCTCCGTCCGAGGCGCTTCACTACGCATGTCCGTCGAAAAGTACCTGAAACCCGAGGTCATCAACCAGATCAAGCGGCTGGACCTGCGCGCCAAATTCGTCGTCAAGGGATTCCTGCAGGGCTTGCACTCCAGTCCTTACCACGGGTTCAGTGTCGAATTCAGCGAGCACCGCAAATACACGCATGGCGACGATCCCAAGGATATTGACTGGTCGTTGTACGCCAAAACGGACAAGTACTACGTCAAAAAATTTGAGGCCGAGACCAACATGAGCGGCATGCTCGTGATGGACTGCAGCGAATCGATGGGGTACACGTACCGTCAGGAACTGACCAAGTTTGACTATGCCATCTGTCTGGCGGCGGCACTGGCTTACCTGATGATTAGCCAGCAGGATCCGGTGGGACTAATCACGTTTCAGGAAAAAATCGGCAATAGTCTGCCCCCGAAATCCAAGCGATCACATCTGGGCAACATCCTGTCGCTGTTGGCGCGACTCAAACCGGAAGGCAAAACGAATCTGGCTCACAGCCTCAACCAGCTGTCCGGCATGCTCAAACATCGCACGCTGGTGATGGTATTCACCGACTTGCTGGAGGAAATCGATCCCATTTTTAATGCCTTGTACCGCCTGCGGCATGGCGGGCACGATGTGATCCTGTTCCATATTCTGGATGAAGCCGAAGTCAACTTTCCGTTTACGGGCATTTGCGAGCTGGAAGATCCTGAAACAAATCAGAAACTGAAAGTGGACGCCAACGCATTCCGTTCGGATTACCAGAAAAAAATCGAATCATTCCGTGACGATTTGACTGAGAAAAGTGCCCGGGCAAGCATCGATTATGTACCCATCGACACCAGCATGCAGTTCGACCGGGCCCTGATTGAATATCTGCACAGTCGCCAGTCGAGGTTTTAGCGTATGGCACTGACGCATGCCTTTATTCTGGGATTCGGCGCACTGTTGATCGGGATTCCGATCCTGTTGCACATGTTGATGCAGCCCAAACCCAAACCGCTCCAGTTTCCGGCACTGCGATTTGTCCGGCAGATGCACAGCACCAACCAGCGCAGTTTGCAGCTGCGGCACTGGTTGCTGTTATTGTTGCGGTGCTTGCTGATCCTGGCTTTGGTGGCGGCATTCGCCCGTCCCAGCACCGCATCGAGCGCATTTGGGAACTGGCTGGGCTTTGGTGGCGGCGCCTTGATGAGTGTGCTGGCCGGTCTCCTGTTGCTGTATGCGCTGGTTTGGTCGCGTCCAGCGAATATTCCTTTGGCTCTGGTGGTAGGTGCAGTGCTCGCTCTGGCTCTGGCGTGGACCGGATACACCGCGGCATCGGCACTCAGTCAAAACACCAAGCATGTGTTGGCCGACCAGCAGGCGCCGGTCGCGTCTGTGTTGCTTGTCGACAGCTCGCCTCGCATGGCCTATCGCAGCGAAAACCAAAAGTTGTTGCAGAAGGTGCAGGATCAGGGCCGCTGGCTGATCAGCCAGTTGCCGCTTAACAGCCGCATCGCCGTGATGGAAACCGATGGCGAGCAACCTTTCTTTTCTGTCGACATCGGCGCGGCCCGCAAACGCCTGAATACAATGGACATCAACTATGCATCGGTACCGATTCCCGAAACCCTGGAACGGGCTGTCGACTTTCTCGCCGAGACCGAGTCGGAGCGCCGTGAAATTTATATTTTTAGCGATCTGACAAGAGTCAGCTGGGCAAATGCGGGGGACACACTGGAAATCCTGCTGGCAGAACACCCGGAAATCAGCCTGTTCGTCATCGATGTTGGCGTCGAAGACCCCACGAACTTTTCGCTGGACGAACTGAAACTGGCAGCCACATCCATTCCGGCACGTGGTGAGCTGGAAATTGATACACAAATTCGCGCAACAGGGCCTGGCAATACGCTGCTCGTCCGCATGGTGCTGGAAAAGCCCGATCCAACCCGACCAGTTCGTCGCGACGGCAAAACGCTGGTTCCCGACAAGCACTGGACGCGGGTGACCAATATCGGTGTCGGTGACGATTCCATCACCTCAGCAAAAATTGTGTTGCAGGATGATCTGGAGGAGGGCGTCCATCACGGCTGGGTTGAGATTGAGGGTGGTGATTCACTGCCGGAAGATGATCGCCGGTATTTTACGATCGAGGTCCGTCCGGCATGGCCGGTTCTTGTGGTGTGTCCGCCAGGCGTCAAGCCCGACAACCTCGTCGATGTTTTGGAAACCGCCGGTGGAATGTTCGATGTGCGAGTGATCGAACAGCGTCAGCTGGCTGGCGAGCCCATGTCGGATTACAACGCTATTTTCCTGCTGAATCCTGAACCAATCACCGACCCGCTGTGGCGTTTGCTGCAAAGCTACGTCGACGGTGGCGGGGGATTGGGAATTTTTCTGGGTCACAATGCGGCCGATCGGCAGGATCCCGATATCTCTTTCCGCACCGACGCGGCCCAGGAAGTATTGCCAGGCAGTTTGGCTCGAAACTGGCGGCGCCGACCCGGTGAGACGCTGGTTCTGTCGATTGACAATCTGGCACATCCAATTGCCAGAGAATTTCGACCGCTGGCTTCGCTGGGCATCTGGCAACCATTTCCCATCCACCGGCATTGGGAACTCAATACCGGCTTTGACGCCAACGTGGGCGTCATTGCTCGTTTCAGCAATGGTGTGGCGTCGGTCGTGGAACGGCGGATTGGTGCCGGCAAGGTCATTTGCATGACC
>JBPCVB010000438.1:0-3692 GCA_051010855.1 Pirellulaceae bacterium
GAATATCGCTTCTCCCAGATCGTTTCCCCGTTGGAGGCATTCATGCAAATGACAATCTCATCGTCGCCATCGCGATACATGGTGTACAGCTTTTCGTCTTCAGCCAGAATCGCGGAGTAGCCGCCACCAAGTTCACGACGCCAGGCCTCAGCGAGGCCGCCTACGTTGTCCAGTTCACTGGAGGCCACTGAAAAATCGCGATTCTGTCCTCCCCACTGGTTCCAGTTGTCATCTGCTGACAACGGAGTAGCCACAAAAGCAAGTAACAGCGTCAGATGCATCAGCGAGTTTTTCATGCGAAGGTTCCTTTTTATCGGCGTTCTGATCTGATTCAGATCTGTTCGTGAATCAGGCCATGCCGGATGCAAATTTTATTGATTCATCGTCGTCGCCCCGGATGGGACAAATCTGGCCTTGCGTGTCAGCCATACATCCCTGGAGATATCCATCCACGGTTCATCATCCACGCCAAGCCCATCGGCCACGCGATTGATGTAGTTGAAATAGCTGATGACCTGCGTGGCCATTGATATTTGCTCGTCAGTCCAGCCCAGCTTTCGCAGCTGCTCAATGTCGGTTTCAGTCATATCACCTGGCCGCAGGGATAATTTGACCGCGTAATCGCACAGGGCCATGCTCGGTCCGTCGAGATCCGCCTGGCGGTGGTCAAACACCAGTTGCTCGGCCGTCTTTGGGTCACCGGACTCCGTACCGAAGTCCCTGGCGTGTGACAACGTTCAGTAATAGCAGTCGTTGATGTTACTGACTCCGGTCGCCAGCATTTCCCGAGTCGCTGGTTCGAGCGCGTTCTCGTTTTTCATCATCGAAACATAAAACATCATGGACGCGTGACATGAGTCGGCATCCAGGCTCATGATTTTGATGATATTGGCCACTCGACCGGCTCGTTGCACGCCGGCATCATAGATTTTTTTCAGTTTGCCGGTCGCCTCGTCGACGTCCACTTGCCGGATATAGGCCATGGCGTTTCCTGTAATCAATGATCCGTTGCTGCGTGGCTCTCATGATAACACGATTTGCAAGTGCAGCTGGACGCCGACTTTTCGGTGTGAACGAATCAACAAAAAAGCCCCGCGTTGGAAGCGCAGGGCCAGGATTTGTGCATCGGTAAATGACTACTTATGCGCAAAAGCGCCCTGAATCATCGACGAATCAAATTCGTTCGGAATCTGGCCTTCCGCGGCATAGATGTACAATCCGGCCAACACAATGGAATTCAAAGCCGACGCGACCAATGAAACAATCAGTATCCAGATGACGCCTACGGCGATCAGGATGCCTCCCAAAGCGGCAGCTCCTGTGGACAGCAGGTATCCACCGGCAAACAGTGGAATGATTCCCAGTACGCTGGCAATAAATGTGATGAAGCCGATACCAAAGTTCGCCGACAGCGCTTCGCCCCATGTATTTTTCATGATAGAGACCGATCGTTTGAGAGCCTCAATCGGACCTGCCTTTTCCACGACGAGGATCGGCACCACAAAATACGTGGTTACAGACCATGCCATGCCCAGCAATCCGGCCACAATCTGACCGACTCGTTCGGATCGCGATTCGATGAGCTTCAGGATCATGCCCACTGATGCCGCGACAAACGCCCAGGCAGCGATTTGCGGAATCCGCGCCATCGCTGCACCCAGACCATCGCTAACTGTCGGATCACCTCCCTTGAGCCGGATGATCGCACAGGCAACCAGAGCCGAGTTGAAAAAGATGATCACGAAGTAACTGAGGAAATAGAACAGAAACATCAACACGAACAACAGAATTTGCGTGCCTTGATCGACAGCGCCTCCCTGCTCTTCCGCTTCGACGACCCCTTCCAGCATGCCCGAGAAAAAAATGGGCACCGCAAAGCTGGCCATCACAATCAGGCAGGCAATGCCGCTCATGATGGGAAACAGCAGCAGTTCCTTGTCCAGTTTCAGTACGCGAAACGATTGCTTGGCCAATTCCCAGCCCGTGGCAAGTCGTTCAAACATGGGTTCCTCCAGTAGTGGAAGCGGAAACAGTCGACATCGTTATTCTATTCGCCGGCATCCGGTCGCCGACAGCCAAATTTTTCCAGGTAAGGCGAACTTCCCGCATTGATCGCATCCTCGATCGATAAACGGCACAGCCACACGCCTCCATCCGGACCATCGATCGTACCTGCCTGCAACGGCAAGCCAAGGATCGAACGCAGTTCATTGGCCCGCGTTTCCTGCGCCTCAATATCAGCTTCGACCGCGTTGCGGTCGATCAATACACGGCTTCCGTAGGCCTCAGCCCATTTGCGCGAAACGGGAACTTCAATCTTGGCATCGGACGTATTGCCATCCGAGTCTTCGTGAATGTATTCGGCTTCGTCGAGTATCTCATCGAGGTTCATCTTGGTATCGAATTCCAGATAATCCGCCAGAATGTTGGCAATGATCAAATTGTCGACCAGCATGATCGGCGTTTGGGAAGCATTGTGCACACCGATCTTGTCGGCGAATCCAAACACATTGTTGCTGGCGTTGATGATCGTGTTGTCACTGGCTTTCAGCGAATTCCCCGAGAAACTTTGTGCCGACGCATCGTATTTCCAGGTAAACAACACGGTGTTATTGGCGATATTGAACACCGGTCGCAAGTTTTCGTCCGAACCTGCATAGCTGCTGGATGCAACGATTCCAGTCCCCGTGTTATTGATTATCAAATTGTTTTCGAGGGTGATCTGCGATTCGGCATGACCGGATACCGACAGAGCGCCTTGCGTACCGGCCGTATTCATCACGACACAGTTACGGACGGTAATATTCCAGATGCTGTCCCCCATGGCCCGAGTGACGCGAATCACCAGCCCTCCCTGGTCCGGCGTAGGATTCGCTCCGGTTTTCGGGTTAGCGGCACGCACGATCTGCAATTGATCTTCATCGGCGTAGCGATTGCGATTGGCGTGATCAACGATGATGCCGTCGACCACAATGTCGGGCATTTCCCGTTCACGATATTTCGAAAGGTCGAGCATCAGCGCCGGCTCACGTTGCCAGTTGTCACTGGTATTGTTGCCGCTAAAGATCGTTTGGTGCTCGCCCCATGGATCACGGGTCGTGAAGGTTTCGTCGTAGCCACCGATAATGGTCACCGGCACAGTAATGATCGTGGTGCCACATTCACCGCGTCCCAGGTATTCGCCACCGGCAATATGGATGGTGTCGCCGGGCTTGAGTTTCGACACGATATTGCCAAGGTCTTTTGCGGGTTGTTCCTGTGTGGCTTTCTTGCCTCGACCGTTGGCCGCAGACACGTAATAGTCGTCCGCCTGCGCGACCGATGATTCCAACGCAAAAGCCAGCAACGCCATCATCGAAATCTGCATGCATCGCTTGAGAGCCGCCATCGTGTTCTCCTTGCCAGATAATGGTAATGGGGAGGGAATGCGTCCGAGGCATCGACCGGTTTGCAGTCGCCTGGATTATCCACGAATTCGATGGCGGTGCAAATTACCGGGCAGAACCACCTATGGTTGTTCAGACCATTGAACCGTGGCGTTCAGCAACTTCCATTGACCATCCACGTCGATCCGCGACTGATTCACAAAGCCAGTGACGTTGCCGGATTCAATTCAACTCCGTTTTCTCTGCCAGCGAAGAGTTGTGGACAGAGGCGTCGCCAAAATTGTGATTGAACACGCGGATCACGAT
>JBPCVB010000439.1:0-2526 GCA_051010855.1 Pirellulaceae bacterium
CCCATCACCGTCCACAGGTTTGAAGAGAGCGAGCTTGCCCGGCAAATCAATCAACCCGCAGCCTCAGTAAACGCCGATCCGGCGACCCTCTGAAACGAATGAAACAGATCCTGCAAAATCTCGGGAACGGCGAAACGATGTTGGCAGACGTGCCCTGTCCGCGTCGCGGCTCGGGACATGTACTGAGCCAAACCACGCGAACTCTGGTATCGCTGGGCACCGAAAAAATGCTCATCGACTTTGGCAGGCGGGGATGGGTGGCCAAGGCACGGTCTCAGCCCGACAAGGTCAAACAGGTGCTGCAAAAGATCAAAACAGACGGTTTGAAGACGACCGTTGAAGCAGTACGCGCCAAACTGGATACCCCCATTCCTCTGGGCTATTGCAACGTCGGCCGGGTCGTGGAAGCGGACGACAACAGTGGCCTGAGCGTTGGAGACCGCATCATCAGCAATGGACCGCACGCTGAGATGGTAGCGGTGCCCGTGAATCTAACCGCCAAGATTCCTGACGGCGTTACCGACGAACAGGCCGCCTTTACTGTCGTCGCCGCGATCGGATTGCAAGGTATCCGTCTGCTGGAACCGACGATGGGTGAGAGAATTGTTGTCAGCGGACTTGGGTTAATCGGTCTTCTAACGGTGCAAATGCTGCGTGCTCAGGGTTGCCAGGTATTGGGAATCGATTTCGACGCGCAGAAACTGGAACTGGCTCGCCAATTCGGTGCTGAGACCGTTGACCTCGGATCGGGCCAGGACCCGGTGTTAGTCGCAAACCAATGGAGTGAAGGTCAAGGCGTCGATGGCGTTGTAATCACGGCAGCCACCAAAAGCGACGAGTTGATCCACCAGGCAGCCACCATGTGCCGCAAACGGGGCCGTATCGTGTTGGTCGGCGTCGTGGGATTGAATTTGCAACGCTCGGACTTCTATGAAAAGGAATTGAGTTTTCAGGTGTCATGTTCCTACGGGCCAGGACGTTATGATCCCAACTATGAAAAAAGGGGACTCGACTATCCCATTGGATTCGTACGCTGGACCGAAAAACGCAATTTCCAGGCGGTGCTCGATTTGATGGCCGATGGAAAAATCGACACGGCACCCCTGGTGACGCACCGTTTTGCCTTCGACCACGCCCTTGAAGGTTATCAGGCCATCAGCGAGCAAGGTGCCATGGGAATCGTGCTGGAATACCCGGAGGGTAGCGCGACAGATTCCAGTAAGACGCAACGCGTGATTACTGTCGGCCAGTCTGCCTTGCCAGCGGGTAAGGATACAACAGCAGTTGCTTTCATCGGGGCTGGCGGTTTTACCACTCGCATGCTGCTGCCCTTGTTGCCCTCCAGTCATGTGCGACGCAAGGCGATTGTCAGCAGCACCGGCGTTTCGGCTTCGTATGCCGGCAAGAAATTTGGCTTTGAGGAAATCTCTACTGATTCAGACGCTGTGATTTCCGATGCAGCCGTCGACGCGGTATTTATTACGACGCCGCACAACAGTCATGCCGCGCTGGTTTGCCAGGCTCTGAAAGCGGGCAAGCACGTGTTTGTGGAAAAGCCATTGGCCATGAACAGCGAACAGGTCGAACAGGTCCGCGATGCCATGCAGGCTCACCCTGATCGTTGCCTGATGATTGGATTCAATCGTCGATTCTCTCCCCATTCGGTGCGGATCAAGCAATGGCTGGCGGCATCTTCAGGCAGCAAGTCGATCGTGATTACGGTTAATGCCGGGGCGATTCCCGCTGATCACTGGACTCAGGATCTGGAAGTTGGCGGCGGACGCATCATTGGCGAAGCTTGTCACTTTATCGATCTTGCCAGGTTTTTTGCGGATTCACCCATTACCTCTGTGCACGCTCAGCCGATGGGTGGCAGCGCGGGGCAACTGGGCGATTG
Organism: Pirellulaceae bacterium; assembly: GCA_051010855.1. GTDB lineage: Bacteria > Planctomycetota > Planctomycetia > Pirellulales > Pirellulaceae > CAJQPP01. Next base: position 1,898 of record JBPCVB010000439.1, read on the forward strand.
CGTTTCGATTCAGCTGGGACATGCTGACGGCTCGTTGTCGACCGTTCACTATCTGGCCAACGGCAGCAAGGATTTTCCCAAAGAACGGGTGGAAATATTTGCTGGCGGCAAAGTGTTCAGTTGTGATAACTTCCGCCGCTCGCGGGAAATCGGCGGTAACCGGAAATTCAAATCTCGTGGCCAGGACAAGGGCCATCGGGCGGAATTGCAGGCATTCGTCGATGCCATTCGCCTTGGCGGTGACTGGCCCATCCCCGCCGACCAGCTACTGGAGGTTTCCCAAGCCACGATTGATGCCCACAATCAGGTACGGAATGAACTGGACTAGCAAGACGTGCCGCGACTGCATCCGGAGCCGCGATTGAACATACTCACATTTGATATCGAGGAATGGTTTCACATTCTCGATAACGACTCGACCCGTAACGAGTCGCAGTGGGGAAAGTACGAACGGCGACTGGACCAGAACATGGACCGGATTTTTGCCGTGCTGGAAGAACGCAAGCTGCAAGCTACATTCTTTTGCCTCGGTTGGGTGGCCCGCAATTACCCGCAGGTCGTGCAACAAATTGTCGATCGCGGCCATGAGCTGGCGACCCACTCCGATCTCCACCAGCTGGCCTATGAAC
>JBPCVB010000440.1:0-4706 GCA_051010855.1 Pirellulaceae bacterium
GCACGGATGATGACATCCACATAATCGAAATCGCGGGCGTCGACAACTTTCATGACGCTGCCGTGGTCCCACATCTTCGGCCTGGTGGGGTACAAGCCGAGGTCGAAGGCCGAGCTCGAAGGCCACACCCGCCCTCGCCACGTGCTGGGCGGTTCAGGCGCTCAGCGATTTCGTCCCGGACGCAACGATGCGATTCTGTTTAACAATCCTGTCGAACTGCCAGCCCGTGCGATTACCGGCGAAAAACGGATAAATAATTCGATTGATTGGTCGATAGTCTCATCCCGCGCAAGTTCTGTACAAATCGCGCATTCTCCGTGCAATACGAGCCCTCACACTTATGTTACTGTTTGCGTGTCTCAATGCCTCTGAGCCAAAACGTACAGAAGGCTTGCAAATGCCCTTTCAATTTGGAACCGTAAATGAAGCAGTCAACCGCCTGGCCATTGGCGTGCATGTCATCTTGACCGCAATTCTGTTGCTGCCGGGTCTGACCTGCGCCCAGGGAGAAACGAACCCTGGCCGACTGTCTGCCGAACAAGATCTGCCTGGCCATTGGGAAGGCGAACTGAGTCATCTTGAACAAACCTATCCAGTCAGGATGGATATCACCCGGAACGACGCGGTTTGGGAGATCACAATCGACGTTCCGGAGTATTTGATATACGGAGCCGGCACCAGGGTAAACGAATCCGCAGGCTGGTGGACCATCACCTCTGAGCTGTTACCGGATACCGAGATACGCGTTCAATTGAAGAACGGGCAACTGGTCGGTCAATGCACGGGATTCTGTGGCGTCACGTCTGAAGTAGTACTTGACCGTGATTCGTCCAGGCCCGTGCGTTACCGTTATACGAACATCGAGTTCACAAACGGAGACGGACGCCTGAAAGGAACATTGGTCCAACCTGATGGCGAGGGTCCATTTCCCGCAATTGTCTGGACGCACGGATCCGGGCAGGATACGAGGAGCACTTTTTATTATACGGGCCGCGCTCATTTGATGGCCCAGCACGGGATTGCGTCGTTGATATATGACAAACGAGGGGCGGGGGAATCAACCGGTTCGAGGTTTTGGGATCTGGATGTTCTGGTCGATGATGCACTGGCCGCTGTTGTTGCCATCAAATCCCGGGCGGATGTAGATTCTTCGGCGATTGGAATTGCCGGTTTCAGTCAGGGTGGATGGATTGCCCCGGCAACGGCCGCTCGAGAAAACGACATCGATTTTGTAATTGTTGGTGCCACTCCCGGTGTATCGGGCGGTGATCAAAATATTTTTTCCATGGCTAACCGGATGCGTCGCGACGGAGAAAGCGACGAAACGATTGCTGCTGCTGAACAGTTTGTTACGCGGTTGTATGAATTCTATGCCACGGGCGAAAATCGTGACGCTATGAGCACAGCACTCGAAAAAGCCAGCTCGGCGGATTGGTACGACAATAAATGGGTTAGCAATGTCCTGTTCATTCCCGAAGATGGATTGCCGAACGGTCCCAATCCGATCTGGGAACCATTTGCTCGCGATCCGATGGACAGTTGGCGACACGTCCAGGTGCCGGTATTGTCAATGTGGGGTGGAGACGATATCGATGTTCCCGCCGAACTAAGTCGTGACCGGATCAGTCGCGTACTGGAAGAAATTGGCAATTCCAATGTCACGCTGAAAATCTTCGAGGGGGCCAGCCACGGAATGTGGCAGGCCGAAAATTCGGGACGTTGGGATTGGCCGAGACAGGCTGAAGGCGCACATCAATTGATGGTGGCTTGGGTGCTGGAACAAACCCGGCGATAGGTGCGAAGGCAGTTCATAATCGTGTAGTCATTCCCCGATGCAGGTCCGACGGTATTCGGTTTATCGCGAGCTCACTTGCTTGCGGTATCTCGACGGAGTCATCCCGGTAATTTTGCGAAACGCCCTCGAAAAATGGGATTGGTCCGAAAAACCGCAATTTGCCGCGACCTCGACCAGCGTGATCGTTTCATCCGCCAGTTGTTGTTTGGCAAATTCCACACGCAGTTGCCTGACATATTGACCTGGTGAGATTCCATAATGCGCTCGAAACGCTCTGGCGACATGCGACGAATGCTTGCCTGCATCGCTGGCGATTTGACTGAGTGTTGGGGTATCCAAAAACTCGTCATGCAACCGTTGCTTGATCCGTTTGAGCCAATCTGGCGTTCTCGTCAGCTTTCTAAGCTGACAATCCCTGGCAGTCAGAGCGACCACTTCGCTCGCGAGTGACTGAATGACCAGTTTTGTCCAGGCGTCCGCGTTGGAAAACTCAAAATGGAGTTTTCGCATTAGCTGGTGGATCTCGCAGGATTCAATCGACATTGGCTCAGGCAACTGATCGCCGTCTCCAATTCCGCACTGTGCAGGGTCCAGTTCAAGCAGCAAACATCGAACGCTGCGATGATGTTCCTCGGCATGAGGTACTCCTGCCGGCAGAAACATCAGCGTAGACACCGTTCGTTCGAAGGAACTTCTGTCAACTGTTTCGTGATAACCGCCTTGCAATACCCAACAGAAATGTGGCAACGCGTGAGCGTGTCTGGGTGTTGTCGAGCGTTTTCCATATACACTTTCGACAAGGCGAAAACCCGGTACGGAGTAGGTATGTTCGCTCAGCCCAAAGAAATTTCCTGGACTCATCCACGCAGTTTTTGTCATAAGAAACCGACCTGGGCAGGACCGCACTGAAATCCAGAAAGGCTGATAAGGCGTCGGCAACATTATAGATCAACCGTTGGCAACGTGTACGTATGTTGGCAACATGTACGTATGTCCCTGCGTTGCGAGAGCCGGTAGCTCAGTTGGTTAGAGCACGGGTGCTCCGGCTATTGCAGAACTATAATCTTGTATGTGACGACAGCAAGAATACCCGCAAACAGGCGAAGTCTGCGGGTGTTGTGATGACCAGTCAGAACGGGCCGGCTACTCGATAATCCACACGAGCTGGTCGAGTTCCACGGTCCAGAAGAAGGGCTGGGCGATCCAGTCAAAGCTGTTGAAAGTGACCATCGCCGTCATCTCGCCGGTTACCGGGTTAACAAAACGCGTCAGGTCGCCGGTGGCCGAGTACTCGACGACCGTGTCGTTGACGGCCATCGGTCGCAAATCCGCCACTTCAAAGGAACTGGTGTTGTAGTTCCACAACTCCATCGATTGCATTACATCGCCGGAGGGACCGCCCAGCATTTTGGCTTCCAGGCGGAAGCGGTACTCGGTGGGTGATGCTGTGGGGCTGTTTTGCTGGACAATGTATTCGATCTTTTGCTTGAACGGATTGCTGGTCGGTTCCGGATCGATGAACAGATACAAATCGTCACTGTCGAACAGGTCGGAAAGCTGGCCAGCAGTAACTACGCCGTCAGCCGTTTTGCCCCCGCCGGGAACCACAATCGGTTCGATCGACACGAGGCTGTAATAATCGGAATACGGTGCGGGGATGTCGCCGTCGAGCGGATAGGTGGGCGGAGGCGTACCCCCGTACACGTCCATCCAGCCCATGGCCCCAAGATCCTCATGACCCAGGATGTGACAGTGCAGCACGGTGCGTCCCTCGAATGGGGAACTGGTGGCGGAAGACAGGTCGAAGCGGACGTCGATGTTGGCGGCGACGGTGTCATAGTACTCACCGGCTTCGAAGTCGTCGTTTGTACTTTCCATCGCCTGAACGTGGTAAATATGCAAATGGAGGGGGTGATTCTTCGCGCCGCTGAGACTCCATTCCTGGACGCTGTCGGCCAACGTGATGAAGGTTGGGTCGTCGACGTCCCACTTGTCGCCGTTGACGTTCCGAGCACCCATCGAGACAGACTCAATATTGACGTTGGTTTCATTTCGCAGATCACGCAAATAATTGGGACGGAGGGCCGCCCACATTGACACACCGTCGGGGGCAAAGGGATGAACCGTGGAATCCGGCGTACCCACGGTGGTGATGGTGGCGACGACGTCGCCTTCGATCTCGAGCTGCGAGGTGCCCGAAACGCGGACTGCAAAGTCTGCTCGCGAAGCACCGGTCAGATTGATGGCATTGCCGGAGATCATTTTCGGTGCGCTCGTCCGCCACACCCCGTCTCTGGCGAGCAAGGCCACTTCACATTCCTCACCAAACTCCACCAGCTTGATTTTGGCATCGGGGTCGGCGATAACCACTCGCCAGTGCTGCCAGGTGTCCGGCTGTGCTTCGATGTTCCCTCCGATCACGCCGTTGACCGTCCATGCAGGAGACAGCGTTCCGGACATCATGGTGTCGCCGCCGGTTCCGGCCGCAGTCGTGTCGAGAAAACCGAGCACGATCTGTTTCTCGGTCATCGCAGCGACGTTGGCGGGGATTCCGTCGCCGCCGTCATCAATGATCAACAATCCGAATGCACCTCCCGCCGCTTGCAGGTAGGTCGAGCCGTGGTGATGGGCATGGTACCAGTAAGTTCCTCCCATATGGTCAGCTGGAATGTCGTAGACGAAGTCGCCGCCGAAGCCGCCCTCGAATGACCGCGTGATGTCATCGCCGGGAGACTCGCCTGAGATATGCAACCCGTGAGTGTGCAGGTTGGCGACGTTGGGGTCCTTGAAGACGTTGTGTTCGAGGCTCAGAGGCTCGTAAGGCAGGGTGTTGTGGAATCGGAGCACGTACTTGTTGCCTGGGGCCATGGTGATCGTTGGTCCCGGTATGCTGTAGCTGCCGCCGGCCTGG
>JBPCVB010000441.1:0-2904 GCA_051010855.1 Pirellulaceae bacterium
CGACTCGCAACAGCAATTCGTCAACGACTTCGTCGCGGCCTGGACCAAGGTCATGAACCTCGACCGCTTTGATCTTGTTTGATCAGTTCGTGGTTGCGGTGGACTACCCAAAGGCTCGTCAATTCCGATTGGCGAGCCTTGTGCCGTTGGGACCGTTGATGACTGGTAACCGAATACAAGCACGAAGCGCAAGCGATGGGTGTTGCGCTGAGACCCACTCGCTTGCGCTTCGTGCTTTGTATGATGTCCTCTTTGTGTGCGTGAGGGCGCGCCGCCGTGTATAAGGTGACTCCGATTCATGATGTGTTTGCGAGATTCCGTCGTCGAAGAGGCAAGACTGCAGACGGCATGGTTGTTGCTCCTTCAGAGTTTAACCACGCTACCGGAAGGGTGATCGGTTTGCTAATCCCGGTTGCCATTGTCTACCGATTGATCAGAAAGCAACCAACATGAACGGTGCCATTTTTTATTCGGGCAAGCGCGGAAGTACTGCCCAGTACGCTCAGTGGATCGGCGAGGCGACTGGTTTACCCGTGTTTGACGCGAACGACACGCAGGCCAACCCGGCCGATTACGATTTCCTGATCCTCGGTGCCTCGGTGATCATGATGAAGATGACGATTCGCAAATGGGTGCGAGCCCATTGGGACAGCATCAAGCAAAAACCAACGTTACTGTTTTCGGTATCCGGGGTCACCGCCGATGACCCCTTACTGCAAGACTGGCTGCGTGCCAGCTATCCCGCTGAACTGATCGAGCGGGCACCGCACTTCGGGCTCGGCGGTCGGCTGGATCTGAGCAAGTTCAATTGGTTGATGCGGCTATTTATGAGAATCGGTTCATACACAAAGCCGACACCGGAAAAGAAACGAGACATGCAGCAAGGGTTCGACCGGGTCGACAAGGCCAGCATCGCTCCGATCGTCGAGTGGGCCGTTTCACATAAAGAAGAATCGGCAGGACGAAAAGGAGACGCGACCCCCCTCACAGTTTAATGAACCGTTAATTTGAAATTCCATCTTTTCAGCCTCACATAATGCCTCGTTTGCGAAAAACGGGATCACTGATCCGTTCGTTTTGGCAAGCCGAACCTTGATTCCCGCGGCATTAGCGCGGTTGAAGAACAACTTCTATTCCGAAAGCTCGATGATGAATACAAGAACTACATGCTGCATGACCCTGCTCTTGTTTGCCCTTGTGGCAGAGACTGCATTCGCCCAGGCGACTCCCGGCTACAACAACCAGATCCCGGAGTCGATCATGACTCCTAACAACGTGGAAACCCGGTTGGGGACGCTGGAATACTTCGATGGAATTCCCACTGAAGAAACCGCTACCGCACTTTACAACCACCTGGATTATATTCGTGGCGTCGAGACATTTTTGAACGGGATTCCTGCGGCCTCCCTGGAAGCGTTGCGACGCGGACAGTCGAGCCTCGGCCTGGACAACTCCAATCAGGTGTTGATCTTCGATACGCTGATGGACAGCAATTCACTGTTCCTGACTGGTAACACCGACACGGTATACGTCAGTGCCTTTCTCGATTTGAAGAAAGATGGACCAACGGTTATCGAAGTACCCGCCGAAAGTGGCCCGGGTACCGTCAATGATGCGTTCTTCCGATTCGTAACCGACACCGGACCTCCCGGATCTGACAAGGGCGAAGGCGGCAAGTACCTGATTCTGCCACCCGGGTATGAAGGCGACGTCCCGGACGGCTATTTTGTTGCCAAGTCGACCAGCTACGTGAATTGGTACATTGCCCGAGGTTTCCTGAAAGATGGCAAGCCGGACTTTTCCAGCCAGTTGTTCCGAAACGGCTTGAAGATTTACCCATTGGCCGATGCTGACAACCCGCCACAAATGCAGTTTGTCGACGGATCAGGAAAGGACTTCAACACCATTCATTCCAACGACTTCAATTTCTTTGAAGAGCTGCATGCCGTTATCGACCGCGAACCAATCGAAATGCTGGAACCCCAGTTGCGCGGCATCTACTCGTCCATCGGCATTCAGAAGGGCATGCCCTTCGCGCCGGATGATCGCATGAAACAAATTCTCACGCGAGCCGTGGAGGTCGGCAACGCGACCGCGCGCACGATGCTATGGTATGAACGGGATCAGTCGGCATTCCTGTACGAGGGCAGCCACTGGAAGCGTGGATTCGTCGGCGGTTCCTACGAGTATCTGAAGGACGAGGGTATGGGCGGACGCAATCTGGATGCGCGAACTTTTTTCTATTACTTCGCAACCGTTAACACGCCGGCCATGACCTGGAAGTTGATTGGCAAGGGATCGCAGTACGCGTGGGGCTATCTGGATTCGGAAGGCGAACACCTTGACGGCAGCAAGACTTACAAACTCAACCTTCCCGCGAATCCCCCTGCGGAAAAGTTTATTTCGATTGTCGTCTACGATCCGCAAACGCGATCCCAATTGCAGACCAGCCAGCCTTTTCCCAGCAAAAACAATGTCCGCGACCAGGATACGTTGATCTTTAACGACGACGGATCGTTTGATCTTTACTTTGGCCCCGAGGCACCCAAAGGGAAAGAAGCCAACTGGATCCAGACAATACCCGGCAAGGGCTGGTTCTGCGTGTTGCGTCTGTACAGTCCTACCGAAGCCTGGTTCGACAAGTCCTGGCGACCAAGTGAAATCGAGCTCGTCGAGTAAGATCGAATCGCATACACACAACCGACGACGCAAAAACGACTCAAGGTCTTTTTGAGGATTACGACCTGGAGAGTCGGGGAAACCTGCTTCTACTGATCAAGCCGCGCGGGAAACGCGAGTTGCTTCGCGGAAGGTGAGCATTTTCTCCGACGCCGGGTCCCACAATTTCAGACGCAGGCATCTCATAACATCGACCGGGTGGAGTGAGGTTGTGGGAGGTGACTG
>JBPCVB010000442.1:0-2926 GCA_051010855.1 Pirellulaceae bacterium
ATTTAACGATCCGCGGTGCCGAAGCAGCCCAGATGATGGCCACAGATTCGGTTGGTCGCGATCTCGCGGCGACCGAAGAGTTGCTACGAATCCGCGATATCGCCCAGGTGCGTCGCGGGTTTGTCGAGCCACGCACTTCCGAAATGCGCTATAACGGACAACAGGCGGTGTCGCTCGCCATTTCCAATATTTCCGGCGCAAACATCGTCAACCTCGGGCGTGACATCGATCAGCGGCTCGACGAATTGATTGCCGACCTGCCGGTGGGAGTCGAAATCCACCGGATATCCTGGCAATCCGATTTGGTTACGGCATCCATTAATTCGTTCATGATCAGCCTGATGCAGGCGGTGGCCATCGTGGTCGCCGTGTTATGGCTGGCTATGGGGTTTCGCGTCGCTGCTATTGTCTCGCTGTGCGGACTCGTGTTTGTGATCATCGGCAGTTTTCTGGTCATGGCAATGTGGGGCATCGATATCCAGCGCATGTCGTTGGGCGCCCTGATCGTGGCCATGGGCATGATGGTGGACAACGCCATTGTGGTGGCCGATGGATTCATGGTGCGTCGCCAGCGGGGGAGGGATCGCAAACAAGCGGAAATCGAATAGGCGTCACAACCGACGTGGCCGCTGCTGGGTGCCACGGTCATCGCCGTGATGGCCTTCTATCCGATCTATGCTTCTGAGGAATCAGCCGGGGAGTATTGCGCGTCGTTGTTTCAGGTCATCGCGATTTCACTCATGATCAGCTGGTTGTTGTCGGTGACCATTACGCCGCTGGTTTGCATGTGGTTGCTGCCCGATCCGGCGGAAACCGAAGCCGATCCCGAGCCGCAGGGATTTTTGAAGCGCTTTATCAACTGGCTGGCGGTCGCAATTCGTTATCGCTGGATGGTGATCTTGACGCTCGTGGGTCTGCTGGCCGTGTCATTTGCCGGTTTTGGCGTGGTGGACCGGACGTTTTTTCCCGACTCCGATCGTCTGCAACTGATGATCGACTACTGGGCGCCGGAAGGCACTCGCATCCAGACCACGTCCCGCGACATGCGGGCCATCGAAAATCACTTGCTGGACGATACCGATCGGGTTACCAGCGTCAGTTCCTTTATCGGTCAGGGGCCACCACGTTTCTACTTGCCTGTCGAACCCGAACGTCCCTACTCGTCCTATGGCCAGCTGATCGTCAATCTCACAGACATTAACGCGCTGAACAGCCTGATTCCCGATATCGATGCATGGATGAACGAGAACGTTCCACAAGCGACCACGGTGGTACGCCGGTACGGACTGGGTCCTTCGGAAACGTGGAAGGTCGAGGCGCGGATCAGCGGTCCGGCCAACACCGACTTGGCCGAAATCAGAGCCATTGGCGATCGTGCCGTCGAAATCCTCGAGAGCAGTCCACACAACCAGGTGGCCCGCACTGACTGGCGGCAACGTACGCTGAAAATCGTTGCCGACTACGACCAGCAACGAGCACGCTGGTCGCGAGTTTCGCGTAGCAATGTTTCCGACGCCACTCGCGTCGGCTACGACGGTCTGGTGGTCGGGCAGTATCGCGAAGGCGACAAGTTACTGCCCATTATCCTCCGCCATGTCGATGCCGAACGCGAACAACTGGCCAACCGACTTCCGGGCCTGCAGGTAACGCCATCCTTTTCCAGTGATGCTGTGCCACTCGCCCAGGTAACGCGGGGAATCGATGTCGAATGGGAAGTACCGATCATCTGGCGTTTTAACCGGCGGCGCACGATTACCGCCCAGGCGACTCCGCCAGATGGAGTTGCGGCCGCATCGCTGAGAAATAGTGTACTCGAGGATTTCGCGGAGCTGGAAGCTGATTTGCCGCCCGGTTACCAACTGGAATGGGGCGGCGAGTACGAGAGCTCACGGGACGCCCAGATGTCACTGATTCCCGGAGTCTTGCCGGCCGCTATTATCGTTGCCTTGATTGTTGTGGCTTTGTTCAATGGCGGGCGACCACCATTGATTATCCTGCTGGTCATCCCGTTCGCCTTTATCGGTATCACGGTTGGTCTGATCATTACCGGCCAGCCATTCGGCTTCCTCGCTCTGCTGGGCGCCATGAGTTTGGCGGGGATGATGACCAAGAATGCCATTGTGCTACTCGACGAAATCCAGTTGCAACGCGCTGCCGGAAAACGACCCTATGCCGCTACCGTCGAGTCGGCTGCCAATCGTTTGCGCCCTGTTGTGCTGGCCGCCGCCACCACCGTACTGGGCGTGATTCCACTGTTGTCCGATGTGTTCTGGGTCGCCATGGCGGTGACAATTATGTTTGGCCTGGCCTTTGGCACCGTGCTGACGATGGTTCTGTTGCCGGTGCTATACGCGACTTTGTTCGGTTTGTCGCCAGATGGCGAACCTGTGGCAACCAAAGATGGGGGTGAGCCGTCGAAATCCGGGCAACAATCCGGGCAACAATCCGACGACTACGGGAACAACGACTAGCTGGCACCATGCCGCAGGTTGCCACGGGCTCTGCCAGTGCAGATGGCGGGCTTTGTACCCACTCGCTAGCGCTAGCGCTTCGTGCTCGTATCCCGGCCGGCATTAGTGATCTAACCCGCGATCGGTCCGCCGCCTTCGCGTGTGATGGCCACTACGGCAGGTTGTGGAGGCAGGTCACTGTCGGGTGAGTTGGGCCAGCGGGTCGACGGTTTGTCAAACGTCGAATGCTCGCCCGGATGCTGCACGGCCACAAACAGCGTTGTGTTATCGGGGGTGAAGCAGGGGCCACACAACTCCGCGCCGGTCGGCACATGGAAGAACTGTTTGGTCAGAGCGCGACGAGGCCCCGCGACTTCGCACGCGTAAACGCCATCCAGCACGCCGGTTGTTTTCTGTAACCCGTCGGTTGCAATCCATAACCGGCCCTGATTGTCGAAAGCGATGTTGTCTGGACA
>JBPCVB010000443.1:0-5086 GCA_051010855.1 Pirellulaceae bacterium
GATCAACACCATGATGTATGAAACCAGTGGTCCTTATGCGCTAAGCGAAGATCCACCGGTCTGGTCCGACTATCGGGCAACGGTAAAAGCTGTCGGGCTGGATCTCGACCTGGAGCCCATCGAGAAATGGCCGTTCTACGAAGCCGTTGCTACGCCGGATCACGTGTTGACCATTCAAACTGCAGATCAGCAGCGGTATGCCAATATCCTGTTGACGATCGGCGTTCGCATGGACTGAATGGGTTAACACAGCGACAGGCCCGGCCGCGCCGGGTGCCACTGGCTCTGCCACTGCAAAGAACGGTTAATGTCGACGCCGAATTATGACGGCCCCAAACAGACCCGCCATAAACAATCCGGTCGCCGGTTCGGGAATGACGACAAAGTTCAGCCGGTAACCGGTCAATGGCGGTCCGGTTTGCTGAATGTTGAAACTGTAATCTCCCGCAAACAGTGGCGCGACAAAACCCGTGCCACCTTGCGGCGCTCCAGCCATTACCGTCAGCATGTTGTCGGTCGGGTTGGGGAAGATTGTCCGGTCGACATGGGTGCCGCCCAGAAAATCACCGGACGTAGCAGCGCTCGGAATAACGGTTTGCGTGCCATCATCGATGTGGGCAAATCCAGTATTGCCGTCTCCACCGGTGGCGATGTCGGTGTATTCGATCAGATAGATCGCCGTCAGTGCCTGGCCAGCACCGATATTGAACGTGAAGAAATCGCGAATATCGTTCGGGTCCGCGACCGAACCGATGATCTCGTTGTCGCCCTCGCCAAAACCGACAGGCGTAGTGGCCAAAGGGTCGTTTGACAGATCGCCGTCGGCGCCTTCGTCCCAGCGAATGTCGCCGTGAACAGGATGGGCCAAACAAGCCACAACAAAAAGGATCGCGAGGGATCCAGCCAGGCTGCCAATACGCGCTGGCAGTACAGAATGGAATAACTTCATGGTGAATCTCCGGGTAGATTATGAGTACGCATCACCTGATAATTATGTTTTACCATCGCAGGAATCGCGATTTACGACAGGTCTCGTGTCCACCCGGAAATACATGACCTTTTTGCAGATTGGTCACCCATTGGTGTTATGAAGGGGTCAGAATTGTCCGCTATTTCACGTTGGCTCTGTGTGGTAACTCCGACAAATTTGGCAGCGGAATTCTCACGGTCTTGATGCGAATGACCAGGCACGATCACAACTTCCCGATGAAGGACATCACGTGGCTGATTGACGGCTACAACGTGATTTTTGGATGTGGTTTGTACGGGAAATTCGTCAGCCCCGAATCCCTCGCCAATGGCCGCGATCGTCTATTGCAGGAGATCGCTCAACGACTCGGAGCGGATCGCGGATCGGTCGCCGTCGTCTTTGACGCCGAAAAGATGCCGTTGACGGGGCAACGGGAGCGCGAGAACGAAAACGGAATTGCCGTCTACTATTCAATCAATTTCGCCAACGCCGATTTTATGATTGATGAGATGATTCATCAGCATCCAGATCCGGCCCGACTGACCGTCGTATCCAGTGACCACTGGATTCAGCAGTCCGCCCGTCGTCGCCGTGCCGAGATTGTGGACAGTGAAGCCTGGTTTTTTGAATCTGCATCTATGGAGGGCGAGTCACCGACATCAAACGCCTCCGACCAACCGGCTACTGCTGGAACATTTTCGAGATCGCCCGCCGGCGATGTGCTAAGCGACGAGGAAAAACAACAGCTGACCGCTGACGCTCGGGAAATCGCGCGTGAAATCGAACGTGAGGACGTGGCAAACGCGGATCCGGATGACGCGACACCGGAAACGAAATCAGACCCCGAATTGTCCAGTCCCCCCTTTCCCGATGAACTGTTGCGGGATCTCTCCGACCAGATCGATGACGAACCATGAACGCCCGGATGCCAGTGATAGCCGCAAAATCCTGGTATCATTTTGGCTATAGCGGTAAGCTGCCGGGGGATGACATCCGGGCAATCGGAGGTAACAACCGGTGAATTACCGCATGAAGGGGCGAGGGCCTGAAATCGATGGCATGGTATTTGTGTTTCTGGGTATTGTCGCATTGACTATAGCGCTCGTGGCAATGCTCGCAGCAAAGTCCATATTTCATAACCCACGCGCCGACGAAATTCGCGACATTGTCGAGGACCGGCAGCTTCAAGAGTGGCAAGATGAGTGGCAAAAAGAGTAAGGCCGGCCTAATGTCGGATGTACCCCGCGGACGTGCACTTGATATTCAACAGCTGGTGGCCTGACATATCCAGCCATGTTGATCCGCAAGCGATCAACCAATAAGAAAACCGACGTTTTCACGTCGGTTTTAATAGTTGCGGGGACAGGATTTGAACCTGCGACCTCGAGGTTATGAGCCTCGCGAGCTACCGGGCTGCTCCACCCCGCGTCAATTTGTGTGCGATATTCTATACCTCCATCGGCAGTTGTCGAGGCCAGATTTAGTCAAACCCCGGCAAACAAATCGATCTGTCTGGCGGCTTCATAACCGGCCACGGCTACGGCACTCGACAGGTTCAGGCTGCGAACATTGGCAAACGTCGGGATACGTAAATTCCGATCAGGTTGCTCCAGCAACGACGGCGGCAAGCCACTGGTCTCGCTGCCAAAGACCAGCCAATCCCCCTTCTGGTACCGGGCCTGTTGGAAGTCCTCGCTGGCTGTCTTGGTGAACATCCACATCCTCGGCCCCTCGCCCGCCTCCTGCTGCAATTGCTCCCAGTCGTCGGCTACCTGCCACTGCAAATACTGCCAGTAATCGAGGCCGGCGCGACGCAGCGTCCGTTCGTCAATCCGGAAGCCCAGCGGGCGGACCAGCCACAGTTTGGCTTGCAGGGCCACGCAGGTGCGACCGATCGCCCCGGTGTTGGGAGGAATCTCGGGCTGGTGAAGGACAATGTGAAAGGACGGTTCATACAAGGTGGAACCTGCATCGCTGGTTGGCTTTGGCATTGCTTGTCGGTGGGGCTTCAAACACAATCAAATACACTCGCCATGATACGGAAATCCGTCGAACCTACGCCAGCATCCCATGTCTATTACCCGTAATCCCACCCGCGCCGTGCAGATCGGTTCGATCATCATCGGTGATGGACACCCGATCGCCGTTCAGTCCATGACGGCGACGCGTACGCAGGATGTCGATGCCACAGTGGCCTTGATCAACCTGTTGCACGGTGCCGGGGCTGACGTGGTGCGAATTGCGGTAGATAGCAAAAAAGACGCCGAAGCAGTCCGTGAAATTCGCGAGCAGACCGACGCCAACCTTTCAGTCGATTTGCAGGAAAACTATCGGCTGGCTTTGCCAGTGGCACCATTTGTCGACAAGCTTCGTTACAACCCAGGGCACCTTTACCATCACGAACGTGACAAGCCGTGGCAGGACAAGGTCAGGATGATTGTCGATACGGCCCGCGAACATGATTGTGCAATCCGGATTGGTGTCAATTGTGGCAGCGTGGATCCCGACAAAAAGGAAAAGTACGCTGCCGACGATTCCATCTCTCCCATGCTGGCTAGTGCCTGGGAACATTGCGACTTCGTCGACTCCCTCGATTTCACCCGCTACTGCGTGTCGCTCAAGGATTCTGATCCGCAGAAAGTCATTGAAGTGAACCGCAGATTTGCCAAGCGTCGACCGGATGTGCCATTGCATCTGGGCGTGACCGAAGCCGGCATGCCCCCGGATGGTATCATCAAGACGCGAATTGCCTTTGAGCAGTTGATTGGCTATGGAATGGGCGACACGATCCGCGTTTCATTGACGGTGCCCAACGAGGAGAAGCCGCTGGAGATTGAATCCGGTGGCCAAATTCTGGAAGACATTCGCGAAGGTCGGGTGCGGACCGTCGTGGAATTTGACCCCAACAAATTGAATATCATATCCTGCCCCAGTTGCTCACGGGTCGAAAATGAAGCGTTTGTGCAACTGGCCCGGGAAGTCAAGGAAATGACCCGCTACGCCGAGGACCACGCGATCACGATTGCCGTTATGGGCTGTCGCGTCAACGGCCCGGGCGAGACAGACGATGCAGATCTGGGTCTGTGGTGCGGGCCAAACTACGTGAACCTGAAAAAAGGGACCGAAGCGCTGGGGGCGTTCCCCTATGACGAAATTCTTGCTCGATTGAAAAGCGAACTGGACCAGCTGATCGAGGACAAGTCTGCCGCAGCCGGGGCTTGATTGGATCTTGCTGCCCGAGATCGCCCACTACTTCGTGCCTTCAAAAACTGCTTCCCTTTCCTGCCTGGTTTCCGAACTATTGCCTCTTCGGATACGATTTCTACCTGAACCCGCGGGCCCAGACTTTTCGACGGCTTTCCCTCTGGCATGATTCATGATCAACACGCTCTTTTTGCCAGAACTTCGCGAGATGCTGCGGCATTCCGATACGCAGGGACTGACTGAATTCTGCGACGCCTTGCATCCGGCGCGGACTGCCGAGTTCATGGAGGGTCTGGAAACCAGCGAAGCGTGGAATGTGTTGCAGCACGCGCAGATGCCGCTGCGGTGCGAGATTTTCGGATACTTTGGCATCGATCGCCGACTGGAGATGCTGGCGACGCAGAATCGTGACGAGGTGGCGAGTCTCGTAGCGGAAATGCCGGCGGATGACCGTGTCGATATCCTCAGCGACCTGGAAGACCCGGCGGTTCTCGAGGACATTCTGCAGCGGCTTCCCGTCGACGAACGCCGCGATTTCATGCGACTGAGCCAGTACCCGGAGGGGACGGCTGGCGCAGTCATGACATCCGAAGTGGCCAAGTTGTCCGAGACTCTGCCAGTCCGTCAGGCTTTGGATGAACTGGCCCGAGTCGCCAACGAAGTCGAAACGATCTACTACCTGTACGCCGTGGATGAGGAAGATCATTTGCGCGGTGTCGTTTCGGCGCGACAACTGGTGGCCGCCATGAAGACCCCCGACTTGCCGTTGTCAGAGTTGATGGAACGAAATGTGACGACGGCCAGTCCGCTTGAGGATCAAGAGGATGTCGCCAACAAGGTGGCCCGGATGGACTTGCTGGCGATACCCGTGGTGGATCAGCAACAACGCATGCTGGGCATCATCACGCACGA
>JBPCVB010000444.1:0-3349 GCA_051010855.1 Pirellulaceae bacterium
CCGTTTGTGTCTCCGGTACTGTTGGCTGCGATTAGTCCGGTGATTTCTTCGAGACGGAAGCGGCGTCGCCATCTTTCCGAGGCTTGAGACGATTTCGATACAGATCCGGGCGAATGACGGCAGCCATGTTTTCCGGATGAGGTAACCGATCCTTGCCCAGGAATTTGGCAAGCTGTGTTGCGGTGTGATCCGGATTGTCGAGAATCCTGCGGTAACCGACGGTCAACACATTCATTGGCAAAGCGGTCGTTAAATCCAGGATTTCCTTGCGATGGCGTTTTAGACTCTTTTCCAGCGCCTCCTCGTCCAAATCGGCACCAGTCGAACCCCTGCGTTCAATCATCTTTTGCTGGGAGGCGACGATCTCCTTGATCGGACGCATAACGAAAATGACCAAATACCGATGGTTTCGCGGAAGACTTGATAACAGCATGGAAATCACCTTGGTCACCTTGCCTTCGGCCTGATCCAGCAATTCCGGCTCAGATTTGATTTTCTTGATTGCCTCCCATTCCAGATATCCTTGCGGGTTATCCTCGTCGGCCTCACGCTCTCCGTCTGTCATGATTTCCATGCCGCCGGCCTGCAGCATTTGCATGACCAGCGACGTGCCGGAGCGGGGCAAGCCGGAAACAACCACAAAGGTCTTGGGTGGCGAGGACGGTTCCTGTTGATCGGCCCCTTCAGCTGCTTCGGCTGCCTCGGCTTGCGTTTTGGCCTGTTCCTCCGCTTCCCGCTGTTCTTTTGCAGTCAGTTCGACATAAAACGGCCGAAGTTTTTCCACACGCGTGGCGTTACGTTTTTTGAACTCGTCGATTTCTGCCTGAAACTCGGTTGCTTGCTCCTCCTGCTGCCTCGCCTGAAGTAATCTGGCCTGGTCCCAATGCAATTTGGATTGCTCCTCGCAACCTGGGATCCGTGCGTAAACGCTGGCCAGTCGTTTGTGCGCAAAAATGTCATTCGGAGAATAATGCAACGTCGTAATGAATGCGTCGATGGCCCGATCCCGCTGACCTGACTTGGCAAGTGCCATACCCAACTCATAGTGGGCCGGCGCCAGCTGATGTTCCAGTTCGACAGCGCAAAGTGCCGCATCGATTGCCTCGTCAAAGCGGCGCAGTCTGTGATAACACTGGGCCAGACCGAGATACGCGCGCGGAAAGTCCTCATCGACATCCAAAACCTGCCGGAAATGGTCCTCGGCCTCTTCCCAGTTTCGCAGCTTCATGTACACCGTTCCCAGCAACATCAACTGTAGAACCCGGTTACTGGCTCCACGTGTTGAAAAATCGCCTGGGCGCAGTTTGATTTTCTCCAGACGCTCTAGCGCCTGCCGGTACTCCCCGCGCGAAATCTCCAGCTCGGCCTGAGTCAGCAGGTTGTGGAAGGAGTCGGGATCCTGCGCATCGAGGACCGCAAACGCCAAATCAAAAGCTTCGTCCCGCAAGCCCAGATGTTGCAGGCAGCGGGAAAGAGTCATGGTGAAGTCGCGGCGATCTGGCGACTCATCGACGAGTTGTTCCAGTAAAGCCACTGCGGCAATCGTCTGACCGCCATCAATGTAGGCCCGGGCCAGATTCCAGCTGGTTTCCCGCTGTGCATCGGCCACTGCCTTGTCAGCGTCTTCCGCTGGCGGATCGATATAGCCAAGGGCGACAAACTGGTCCAGCACGGCCTGGGACTCCTCAGCCGACATCTTGAGATCGGCAGGATGCATTCCGTCCGGATGCTCACCCGGGCGGTCTTCCCAGGACGATATCGTGTCCAGCCCATTGGTTTTGTCAAACGCTTCCAGCAAAGGGCGTCCGTCCATATCGCGGCCAACAGGCAAGCCAAAAACCTGCAAGATCGTTGGCGTGATATCCAGCAGGTTGGCGCCGTGAATCAACTCGTCCCGGCAGATTCCCGGGCCCTGCGCCAGCAACATCCCCTGGTCACGGTGCCACACCGCCGCTCCGGCGGGGACCAGGGGCGTACCCAGCGGCCGCAGGTGATCGCTGTGAAAACCGTGATCCGAACAGACAATAATCGTTGCATCGTCACCGGCCAGTTGCACCAAACGCGCCAGCATCCGGTCGTGAAACCGGCAAACATTGGGGATCACATCCTTGAAAATGCGAAAATCGTTGTCGGAAATTCCGGGCATTTGCGGCGGATGATAGTACATAAAGCCATGGCAAAAATGATCAATGCAACCGTAATAAGTGGCCACGAAATCCCAGTCCTCGTTTTCCAGGATATGTGTTGTGGCATTGTGAATCGTGATGGCCTCGGCAATCAACTTGGCCAACACATTAACTCGCTGGTCCTGGAGTTGATCAAGCTCGTTGATTTCTGGTGCAAACAGCTGCAGCAACTCGCCGTCCAATTCCGTGGGATGCAGCCGTAGTTCCTCAAAAAAATCCTTTTGCTCAGGCGGCTGGACCACATCGTTACCCAACGGCCAGGGCCGCGCAAAGTCTTGCGGCATGGTGCTGAAAACTTCGGAAATACAGATGCCGTTGATCGGCTCCGCCGGATGCGATGCAAACCAGTTCACCACATGCGTTTTGTACCCTTCCTGGGAGAGGATATTCCAGATCGCCTTGCAGGTTCGCGACGAGCTCAGCGATGGACCCACCGCATTGGTGTGCGGATTGACGTCGGTAAAGCCGAGGATGCCGTGTTTCCACGGCCGTTTGCCCGTGGCAATCGAATTCCACAGCATTGGAGAGAGCACGGGATGCAAGGTAGCCAGATTGCCCATCACGCCGCCATTGATCATGCGTTCGATCGCAGGAGCCTCGCCATCTTCGAGCAGAGGCCGAAACATCTTCCAGTCGGCTGCATCCCAACCGATTAGTAACACCTTGGGCTTTGACATAGTTATTTAAGAAAGGAAAGGAAAGGAAACTGGAAACGCTTTTGCGTGGGGAATCGCCAGCGCGGGAATGGCCAGTCGTGACACGAAAATCAACTTTAACATTAACTTGAACCTAGGCTTTTACTCGTCAGCAGTAGCGCGGAAGTTAAGGTTAAAGTTAATGTTGAGGTTAAAGTTGATGGCGGCAACTACCCTTGCCGAGAGGTCCGCCGATCGGCGGTCGATTCAAGGCAACACAGCTTGTGAATCAACAAAAAAAAGCCCCCATGATCATACATACCATGAGGGCTTTGATGTTTTTGTCGACGATTATGATTTGCGACGTCGCCGGTAACCGGCCAGACCTGCCGCACCCATGCACAATAGAGTCATCGATGACGCGGGCTCGGGAACCGAGTCGGTGTCGTAATGAATCTCGTTGATTCGGGCTTGCAAAGTACCAACACCACCCCCATCCGAGATAGTAATATCTAGCCACCCGTTATG
>JBPCVB010000445.1:0-3172 GCA_051010855.1 Pirellulaceae bacterium
GCGAAATCCTCCTCAATTTCCGTCTGAACTCTCTTCCAACCTTCCAAATCGGTCGGAACCGGCAAAGTAACGTTCCGGGAGGCAAGAGAAAATTCCTTGATTGCCGCGCTTGCCTCTTTCGATACAGTCGCTGGCGTCGTGAAATCGCTGTCCTGAGCCATTACAAAAACCGCTGGCGTAAAACAACCAAGTGACACGACAATAAACCTGGCTATTGATATTCGTTGCATTATTAAACCCTTTTGACAGAAAAAACCTGGTGACCACGTGCGTCTTGTGAGCTCCCATATGCCACCGCAAAGAAGTGGGCCGGCGGATTGCAGATCTAATTCGTCTGGAACGACGACCACGCACGCTGGCCGCTTCAGCACGGAGAGACTAGAGTGCATTTCAAAACCTCGTGGCTGTGGCTTACAGCCGCAGTGGACATCAAGAAAACTGGGGCAAGATGCCCCAGCCACGATTTCAAAACTGGTTTTGAAACCAGTTCTAGAGTGCATTTCAAAACCTCGTGGCTGTGGCTTCCAGCCGCAGTGGACACCATGAAAACTGGGGCAAGATGCCCCAGTCACGATTTCAAAACCGGATTTGAAACCACTTCTAGCCTACCGTAGCTATCTTACAGCGAACTTTCGCGAACCAGCGGGTGATGCCAACAGCGGAAAGCACCGGCCCACTGATAGACGGCATCGAATGGCGTTTCGATGACTTCCTGACCAGCTTCGCGTAAAGCCTTGCCAAGGTGCGGCAGGTCGGTATGGATGATGATCGATTTGCTGTCCAGGACCAGGCCATTGCAACCGAGCATCTCTTTTGCTTCATGGTAAGGCAACTCGATCAACTGCCAGTCCTTGAGAAATTCGGGCAGGCCATCCACGAAGGCTTCGCTGCAAATGACCGCCAGGCCCTCACGAGGTGTAGCCAGGCAACAATCCAGGTGCAGGAACTTTTTGGTCAGTTTGATCTCATGCACGTTGTAGTCGGAACCCAGGTATTGGGCTAACCATTGGACTCCTGCCGAATTGCTGGCGTTGCCTGAAACGCCGACGTAGATATCTTTTCCGATGAGGAATACATCTCCACCTTCGATAAAGGGCCCAGGACCAAAACTGCCGTCTTCCTGCTCAGGCTTGGGCACTGCGGGAGGCATCGAAACGAGCTGCGCATTGCTATCGGCCAGACGGGCGGCAACGGTCCTTCTCACCCCGAATCGTTCGCGACGCCGAAGAGGCATAAACGGTTCAGTTTCGATGAAATGATTTCCAATGACGAGCATCGGATCGCGAGGAAACATCTGGACAACGCTGGGAGGAAAGATCCCTGAAAGATATGCATTCTCGTCATCGGTAACTTCCTCCAGGCGGTGCACCTGGATGCCTCGTTCCTCCAAAATGGCCACGGTGGCATCCATCTGTTCGGCCGCTTTTTTATACGTATCCGGATCAGCTTCCTTCAGGCTTTTGCCCAGGTTCGCTTCCATGAACTTGATTCCATCCGTCGGGGCATAGTCGTAGATGCAGGCTGGAAGTTTGGTCGGAAGTCGGAGATTGGGAATGCCGCAAACGACTTCCTTCAGCGTGCCCCATTCGTGATGAACCTGAACTTTGTTTTCCAGGGATTTCTTTGAGCTAACGTTCATGTTTGCCGCCGATGTAGTTTTTGTAGTACCTGCCAGGGCAACCGCTGCCGCGGCTCCTGCTGAGGTCTTGATAAACGAACGACGATTGGATTCTGGTTGTGACATATTCTTGCCTCGAGTCTAAAAACAGGTTTTACTTCTGGTTACAGAGAAAGAGACATACGTTGCCATGGCTGCCGCCAACAATGGGGCTAGCGGAAAGATGCCAATTGAAAAGACGAAAGGGCCAAGGCACCCAGTCATTTCCGGAAGCGCACACTTGGCGCTAAAGGTCATGGCAGATTCTCCGTGATGAATCAGTTCCGATTTGAAATAGGCACAGATTTTACCGGATCCGGTTTTCGTTTTCCACAGTCGCGTGAAAAAGACCGTTTCCGAAACCGGTCGCAGGCTGGACTGTTAATTTGACTGCCGTTTAAATGGTGATCGACGATTCAAGTTCTGCAACACTAGCGAGACTTGATCACGGCGGCGGAGCTACTCCAGGACTCGGAACGGCAGTTGTTGTCGGTCTCGCGGACAAGACCAGCATTTCGACCCGAATACGTACCGAGCCTTCCACCTTCGAAAAAGAGATTGCCGAACCAAAAAACCGCGACTGGGCCGTCGGCTTTGACGGCTGCTCGGACGGAGCCTCGCCCTCCCGAAGTTGACTGCTGCTCGGAGCACTCAGTCCAATCACCGGAAAATAACGCCACGATTATGGATGGCGTGCAATCTACGACGGACCGCTGGAACTGGCTCGTGACTTGATGGTGATCAAGATTACCATAGACCCGATCGTGACCCGCATGGCATCGGTTGACGAATATGTGCTGCCACCCATTTCAAACCTCGTGGCTGTGGCTTCCAGCCGCAGTGGAATCAATAACACTGGGGCAAGATGCCCCAGCCACGATTTCAAAATCCAGCCTTGTACGATGGCTCTCCGAGCTGTCACCAGTTAACGAATTACCTGTTCGATAACTCGCCAAAACCGTATTCTTTCATTAAACACGTCCGGGGTGCACTGGACTGCGGCTTCTGGTTGTGCATCGCAACTCGAACTAGAATGTGCGTTTGCTTTCCACTAACTCGCCAGGATCTATCATGAATTTTTGCCGACCCGTTTTGTGTGCATTGGTGCTAGTTGGATGTTGGCAAGTATTTCCGTCAGGCAGCCTGGCTCAGTATGCGGAAACGACGGCAGTCCCGGCCGACATCAAGGTTGGCTTCGATTGCATCACGCCCGAGCGTTGTCAAAAGGTGCTTGAGGTCCTGGCGGGACCTGCATTCGAAGGTCGGGGCACGGGTCAACCAGGCTTTACGCGGGCTGCCCACTGGATGGCAGGCCAGGTCGCCGAGCTGGGCCTTGAACCGATTGGCGATCAGGGAACCTATTTCCAAATGGTGCCCTTGATCCGCCGACAAGCGGATATGAGCCAGTGCAAGATTACAGGTCCCAACGGACTTTCAATCGAAGGCAACGGCAATATCGGTTTCGATCGAATCACCGACGTGCCGGAGATTTCGGCGGACGTGATCCTGCTGAAC
>JBPCVB010000446.1:0-4687 GCA_051010855.1 Pirellulaceae bacterium
GGCGAGCCGCTTCGCGCACCAGTGCGAACCCCGGAATAATGATCTGGTCGACAGGCTCTCCGCTGAGTACATCGTAGCGCAAGGAAAGACTTTCCTTGCGCAACTGATTGTCATCGAGATCCGTGTACTGGTTTTCCAATCGCACGATTTTCTGCGCGGCGGCCTTCCATGCCGGCTTGACCAGCTGCTTGCCAGATAACGGCATCAGTCCGGGAATGAGCAACACGGAATCCGCCTTTCTGGCAATCAAATAGCGCGCCGGAAATCAACTTGCCTTATCGAGGCACCGGTGTGGCCGTTCTCTGACGCCACCCGTGAGCGACATTGGCAGGATATCCCTGCTGATTTGGGTACACGCCATTGTTTGGATAAGCGTTGTTTGGGTACGAATAAGAACCCGGTCTCGGGGTCGCATATCCCTGGGGCGTTGTGGATCCAGTGCCTACTACATTGTTGTTATTGGCGAGGACGGGTTGCGTGCGGTATTGCTGGGGCTGGGCAACCTGGGGCCCGTTAGGTCGCACGACGTATTCCCAGGCGGACTGCGGACGATTGGTCGGCGTGTTGCCGGCCACTTGAGTGGCATCGGTCAGCGGCATACCGCCGGTCATCGAATGTGTTGCGGTCTGTGGGTCGGTTGCTCGTGCCACTTGAGTCGTTCCCGGTGTTGGTCGAATCGTGGAGGTGCTGGTTGCAACTTGCAAATTGTTGGTCGGAATCAGGTTTGGCGACGTGTTTTGAACGTTCGGGTTAACATTGGCCAGTCCCGGAGCCGTTGCTGCCGGAGCGGTACCCTGGGGCCGCCATCCCGATCCGGGAGCGACGCTTGGCGGTGGCACAATCGTGGGCTGTTGTGCGGCGGGGACAGCGCCCGTTCCGTAGTAAGCATCCGGCAGGCTGGCCACTGACGTATTCGGAATCTGTACCGAACCAGTTGCCGGAGGAGCTATGCGGGTACCAGCCATATACGGATACCCGCCACCCTGCGGCGAACAACAATTACAGCCGACGAAACTGGCGGCCAATGCGAGGACTGCAAGCAGCTGGTAGCGCTTCGACATGTAATCGATTCCTTTCGAGCTCTCTTCGGCAGCCTGCACCCCAGGCCTTGCTTTCCACAGTTTGGGGACAATTGCGGGGCTACCTTAGCGGCTGGCAAGGGCGGTTCAATATTGATTTTTACAAAAATCTGCCGCTGCCCTCGAACCTGGGCCGGCTGAACCTGCTGTCACCGAGTGCGCGCAAAAAAAAGAGGCAACCCAAAGGGCTGCCTCGTGCATATCCTGGTTGCCCCCAACAAGATATGCAGTCTCGAGGATGGCAAGCTGGCTTGCAGCTGGTTGTCTAGGTGTCCGTATCCTGAGTTTCCTTCTGGTCAGCAACTTGCTGTGGTTGCGGATTGAAGAACGGATTGGAAATACGCTCTGCCGTTTCGGTTGGCAGCATTTGCATTTCCACGGGAATGGTTCCCGGGGGTACGGCATAGGGACTAACGCCAACAGGACGACGCACGATTTGGTCGCTATAGTACACCGGTGGGTACATCGCGAAGTACGGCGGCATCTGGGGCCGATCAAAGCTGTAGGGATGGTAGGTATCCAGCCAGACTGGATAGAATCCGCCGAAGCCGCCTCCACCGCCAACGTGTTTGCCACCGCGTCGAGCGGCACCGGCGTGTTTGCCACCGCGGCGGCTGCCGAGACGGCTTACGCCATCCGGGCCGCGGAACGGGCCGGTTGCGTGTCGTGCAAATCCGGACTGCGGAGCGCCCAGTACGTGACCGGGTTGAGGTGCTCGGCCGATGCCGGATCCAAAGTGTGGGCTAACGTGGGTACTCCATCCGTAGCCACCACCGCCAAAATGCTGAGCTTCGATCTGCTCAGCTCCGATTGTGAACGCCGCAACCACGGCGACCGCGATAGTCAAGGTGCGCATCATCACTGCTCTCCAATAATCTAATTCAACGAGACTTAACTTTCACCGTAAACAGCGGGCCGCTAAATTCAAAGAGTCAAAAGCAAGCAAAACCCCTTAAATTACCGCCCATTTGCACTCATGTTGCCGGACCAATTGGCACAATCGATAAAATCCGCAGCCCGCGAAATCGGATTCGACGGGTGTGGCATCTGTCCGGCCTCGCAGCCGCCAGCCCTGGACCGTTTCCACCAGTGGCTGGAAGCCGGTTATCACGGCGAGATGTCGTACCTGGACTCGCGACGCGAAGCTTATTCGCATCCCCGCCACGTGCTGGACGGTGCTCAGTCCATTGTCATGCTGGCGTTGTCGTATGAGCCAACGACACGCAATGGGCCTTTACCTGGCACGGGCCTGGTTTCACGTTACGCATGGGGGTCACGCGATTATCACGACGTCATTCACGAGCGGTTGAAACAACTTAAGGCAGCGGTGCAGGACATCAACCCGGACAGTTGCATTCGCGGTGTGGTCGACAGCGCGCCGCTGCTGGAACGTGAATTCGCCGTGCTGGCGGGATTGGGGTGGCAAGGCAAGAACACGCTGATCCTGAACACGTCTGCGGGCAGCTGGTTTTTCCTCGCAGCATTGTTGCTGGATTTCGTTGTCGAGTATGACGCGCCGCACGCCACCGATCATTGCGGCACATGTCGCGCCTGCCTGGATGCCTGCCCAACCAATGCCTTCGTTGCACCCAATTTGCTGGATGCCACACGGTGCATCAGCTACCTGACCATCGAATTGCGCGAGCCGATTCCTGTGGACTTGCGACGCGGGATGGGTAACTGGGTGTTTGGCTGTGACGTTTGTCAGGATGTTTGCCCGTGGAACAACAAGGCGCCGGAAACAGGCGTCGAGGAATTCCAGGCGGTTGAAACACTTAATCCGCTGAATCTTGCCGAGCTATTCGATCTGGACGACGACGCGTTTCGCGCGCGTTTTCGACAGACCCCGCTATGGCGCAGCAAACGACGGGGAATCCTTCGCAACGCCGCAATCGTACTTGGCAATCAAGGCCACAGTTCGACCGTCCCCGCGCTGACCAAGGGCCTGAACGACCCCGAACCCCTCATCCGCGGTGCCGCCGCCTGGGCGCTGGGTCAGATCGGTGACAACCCCGCGCTAGCCGCATTGAACCGACGCTTGGCCGAAGAGCCCGATGACACCGTACGAAACGAAATCACGGCTGCTCTGGAACATTAACGGCTCACGAAACCCTCGCCGCGCTAACCAAATCATTTGCGGTATCAGCCCAATTTGGAAACCGGAACTGGAACCCGGCATCCAGTAATCGGCCGGGGGTGACGCGGCGGCTTTTGAGGAGCAGTTCGGTGTCGGTTCGCAAGAAGAACGCTCCGATTTCGGCCATCCATGCGGTGGCAGGCAAGCCTAATCGAATGCTCAGGGCATCTCGCAACTGCTGCATAAAGTCGCGCTGGGGCAATGGGCCCGGCGAACTGAGGTTGACGGCGCCTGATAACTCATCGTGCTCAATCAGAAAGCGAATCGCGTTGACTAAATCAACTTGGTGAATCCACGAAACGTATTGCTTGCCGCCGCCTATCGGCCCACCCAGACGCAAACGCGTCATTTTCGAAAGCACATCGAAAACGCCGCCACGATCGGGCGACATGACCATAGCCGTTCTCAAAGCGACCTTGCGCGTGTTCGGCGTATCGGCCTCGTCGAGGGTTCGTTCCCATGCCTGGGCGATTTCGATGCTGCGTCGCCAATAGCCCGGAGCGTCCGGCTCTTCACCACCAATGATTCCCGTAGCTTCGTCATTGTTGGCGTCAAAGCGATGGGCGTAGATGGTGGCAGTACTCATTTGCAGCCAAACGGCTGGCGGATTCGTTGCCTGTGCGATCGCTTGCCCGACAACGCGTGTCGAATCGACACGGGAATCGATCATCTGGCGCAAATTCTCTTTGGTATAGCGACAGTTAACCGTCCGCCCGGCCAGATTGATAACGACATCGGCTCCATCCAATTGTTCTGCCCAGTCGCCCAGTGTTTTGCCATCCCAGCGGACGCTTTCACTTGCACCCGATCGGCTTAACACCACAGTCGCATGGCCTGATTCAGCAAAGGCTCGAACCAGAATCTGTCCGATTTGCCCCGTTCCACCCGCAATGACAATCTTCATGTGCCTGGCTCCGTATTGGGAACTGACCACGACTGCAACCGCAACGACATTGCGAGGTTAACCTGCTCGTCCCGTTGCACGCAAAATCGTCAAGAGGATTCCATTGAATGGCGCGGATGTGCGGGTTGTTACGCAAGAATCACGGCTCGTAATCTGCAACACGCGGTTTACGAATTCAGCGTTTCCAGTTCTTCCCAACGCTCATAATTCCGTGCCAACTCCCGTTCCAGCAGTTTGAGATGGCTCTGTTTTTCCGCGATGGCTTCACCGGATTGTTGGTAGAAATCAGGATCGGCCATGACTTCATGGATCGCCGCTATGTCCGCTTCCTGCGATTCAATCAGCTCCGGCAGTCTGGCCAATTCCTGTTGTTCCCGGTATTTTAGCCGGCGAGGTTGATCACCGGACGGTTGTCGGCGTGGCTGGGCCGGATTGGCTGCGGAGTTTTTTGCTGTTGCAGTAGCCGTTTGAGGTGGGGGACGTTGCCGCAGCCAGTCGTCGTAACCTCCGTCGTATTCGCGGACGTTGCCATTTTCAAACGCCATGGTGCTGGTCACAACATTATTC